>DTUY01000349.1 GCA_012963885.1 Candidatus Poribacteria bacterium
AGTTAGAGGGTTAATTTCAATTCATGGCGTTCTGCGATATCTTCGGAATGAAGTGTTACGCTGTCTTGGCACCTGATCTTTTGCGCTGGAAAATTATCCGACGTAATGTATGTACCGCCGTGGGCGTATCGTGACTCGTGGGGGTAAGGGAGAGTTCCCCACTAAATTATTCCCCCTACGGAGTATCAGGCAGGTACTGACCCAATTAAATCTGGAAGACACCAAAATCTGAAAGTAGGAATATTCACAACCTAGCAGTTGTACTTAAGTTTTAACTTAAATACAGAATAGACAACCATTTCATGTTTTAGCCTAAACAAATCTTCGAAATAGTCTCTGAAAAAGGGCCAAATGATTGGTCGTCCAAACTGTTGATCTTGATCTTATCGTCTAGCTGACCTCGTCCACCTGACGGTAAGTACACTATCTCTGGGTTTTCAACACGTCCTTCTCCTTGATTTCTTCGTGATTTATCAAGAAGTCACGCCGCTTTTCAATAAAGTCATTGAGACTTCCAGGAGTTTGAGCCGTATTCCTTTCTAGAGGGGCTGTTACATGGACAAAGGCGTCATACGATGACATTTTTCGGGTATCGATTTTAACCTCGGCATCGATTAATTCCATACCCACAGAGAAACAAACTGAGATACACTTTGCCCAAACAAGTATATTCAGAAGTAACAACAAGTTGGCTAAACTCGCCAAGCGATCATTGGTTAGCTCAGTAGTAATACTGCAAACTACTTAATCAAAGTCATTTCTTTAGTTTCGTTCTCTATTCAATAACCAATAGCGAGGATCAGGCTTTTTTAATCTCCCCCATGTTAGCGGCAGTTTCTCTGTTGGCTGAACAGCTTGAGGAGCAAGAGGATCATCTTCTTGTTGATGAAACACCACGTGGTCCCAGATGCCATGATCAAGGCTCCAGGCGGTAAAAGCAATTCCAGTCATCACTCCCTCATCCCAGTCTTCAACTAAATCGCGCGTGTATACTTCCCAATCTTCAGGCATTTTTTTATCAAGCTGAATGGATGGATTCCAATTTTTTTCGTTCACACCTGAATGATAACGGTGCCCCCACGAATTTGTTGTCCAGTGCAGTTGGAGTTGGATTCCTGTTCCGCCTTTCTTCTTCCAAGCGAAAGTGATATAACGAAATTGGTTTTTTTTCGTTGGATTCTTTACAACTTCTAGTTGCCAGTCTGGCATATTAGGATTGAACTTCTGTCCGTCCCCCCCTGATCCAACAACCAACAGAGCAGCTTTGCCATCATCATCTTCTTTATACACATCATTTTTTTCAAGCTTGGCCTGCCCTGCTCCGTTAGTTAGTTTAGGAAGAATATCATCTACACTTTTCTTGCCATCAATAACGACAAATGCCCTGTTCTCTTTGGACCAAACTGAGTGGTTACAAACCATGAAACCAATTAATATCAACACTATCAACTTATAGAATCTCATCCTACATTCCCCTCTTCCGCTAATCTACTAAATTAAAATGGGAACTCTATTTAGATTATAGAGTTCCCCGTGAAATTTTTTGAATATATTTAACGTCTTTTCAGGTCAGCCCAAATTGCAGTGATTTTGCCTTTAGAATCAACTGAAGCAACAGATTCACCCTGATGTAACATGACATAATCCCAATAACCTGCTGTACCATCCCATGCAGTAAAGGCAATACCTGTTAGCTGGAATTTTTTCCAATCTTTAAAGAGGTCACGTGTATGTACTTCCCATTTCGCTGGGATTGTTTTGGAAACCTGAATTGACGGGTTCCAGTTCTTGACATTAGCACCTCCATGATAGCGATGCCCCCAGGTACCAGGGTTGCCATGCAATTGGAGTTGAATACCTTCCCCACCATCTTTACGCCAAGCAAACGTGATGTATCGGAACTCGTTCGGAGTTGATGGTTTTTCTATAATCTCGAATTTCCAGTCAGGAGCATTTGCGTTGAAGTTCTGACCATCACCACCAGATACACCAATTTTTAATGCTTCGTTACCTTTGAACTTGTCATTCGTTGATTTAGCTGGTTTACCATTGCCACTGGTGATGTATTTAATAACATCATCGACATTCTCATCTAATATGGTGACGATTTCACTAGCAAATGCGAAGCAACTCAACAACATGAGCACAAACACGGAGCTTGGTAGAAAACAGAAACGGCATTTCATTTTGGAATCCCTTTAACACTATAGCTACTATGTCAAACCGATCCTAGCATATATAAGATTTGCGTTCAACTAAAACATAATATCCCAAAAGTAAAACTCGCAATGATAATCACACAGACCGGTTATTTCTTCCAATTTTGTTGGGTTCGAGCAGATCGGACCACCTTAAGTTGCCGAATATAGTCCAAGTTGTTGGGATCTTGCTTCATTAATTCTGATAATAATTCTTCTGATTGGCCGTATAAACCTTTGGCATAATATACGAAAGAAAGTTGCTCAAGATGTTTGGGAACTGGATTTTTATTCACTAGATTCTTGACTATCTCCTCCGCAATGTCTAAGTGTTCAATCGCTAGGTCTAACCGAGATTGTTCTTTATAGAGTAATGCTAGCATTACACGGAGTTGAATGTCTTTTGGGAATTGATGAATGGATTTTTGATACACCTTACTAGCATTGTCCAAATCGTGCAGCTCAATATATAGATCCGCAAGTTCTTGGTAAGCTGCTAAGAATTTCGAGTCAACTGAAATCGCAAATTGATAATTCCAAATTGCTTCCTGCCATTCCTTCCTTTGAGTATGCAGGTTTGCTAGACGCATATATCCTTCAGGTTTATCTGGATATTTGTTGATATAAGCCCTTGCCTCCTCAATATGATCGTTATACTCTTGGAAGTTTTTTGCTTTTTGGCGTAACCTTTTTGCTATATTAATGTTACCTTCAAGTGCATGACATCGAGCCAAATGGTAATAGACAACAGCATTGTAAGAATCGATTTTTAGTGATTTTTGGTAGGTGTTGATAGCTAGCTTATATCTTTTTAATAGTTGGTAAGCATAGCCAATCTGGAAATGCACTTCTGGATAATTTGGTTGAAGATCTAATACTTTTTGAAAGTCAGAAATTGCTTGGTCGTATTTTCCTTGTTTTGATTGAACAACACCACGATTGAAGAATGCGTCTACGTTTTCTGAATCAACTTTGATGGCCAAATTCAAAACATCGAGTGCATCATTAAGCTTTGCTAAGGCGAGATATGTACTTCCAAGTCCTATGTACGCATCTATATTTTGATCATTATATGATATTACTTTTTGGTATTGTTGAGCTGCATCTTCGTATCGCTTGGCACGCCACAAAACATTTGCGTAGTTTAGTTGATTTGTTATATCAACGCTAATTTGTAATGCTTTTTCTGCGTATTGGATTGCAAGTTTATGTTGATACAGGGCTGAGTATATTATGCTCAAATCCGTATGTGCCTGAACCAATTCAGGTTGGATTTCCAGCGCTCTTTCATAAAATTTAATTGCTTGATCAGATCTGCCACCTGTCCATAAGGCAAGGCCAATTCCTCGATATGCTCTGGCAGATGTTGAATCTCTATCAAGAATAGATTTATAAACTTTTAATGCGTCATCAAGTTTACCTTCAACGGTCAATTTTTCAGCATCCTCAAAGGAACCAGAAAAAGCACCAAGAAAAAGCACCAACATAGAAATAAAAGCACCAACATAGAAATAAATGCAATAAGAAAAAATTTATTCACTTCTGAGAGGCCCCCTCTACAATTGTAAGAATTTGATCGACGGTAACATTCTCTATCACATCAACAATACCACTAGGCCAACGGATTTCAATTTGATTAACCTTCTCTACCTGACCGAGCCCAAAGTGTACACGCAAATCGTTTTGAGACATATAACTCGCTCCGGATCGTATGTCAGCGGTTGAAATGAATTTTTCACCAAACACCTTAATCCGGCACCCAATTCCATCTCTGTTACTACATGTCCCAACCGCTTTGATAGATATCCAGTGATAATCAGTACTAAGATCGTTCCGAAGAAGATTCGGTCGATCATGTGCATTGTTGATCAAAATATCGATATCTCCATCGTTATCGAAATCTCCAAAAGCGACACCACGACTTGCTTTCAATCCACCTAGATAAAATTGGTCCGACACATTCGTAAAATTACCGTCTTTATCATTAATCAACAAATGGTTGGGTTGGAGATAAGTCGTACTTGAATCGTAAAGTTCGATATGGTCTTGAATGTGCCCATTAGCAATGAATAAATCCCGAAACGAATCATTATCGAAATCGAAGAAACCAATGCCCCAACTGACATATGGTAACGTATAACCAAGTCCTGCGGTAAAGGTAGCATCACTAAAAAGTCCATCCCCATCGTTTCTATACAGCATATTTAGCTGGCGTTGAAAATTGGTGATAATTAAATCAAACATCCCATCATTATCGTAATCAGCAAAGTCAACTCCCATGCTTCCTTGTGGATTACCCTGATCGTCGTTTTCAACACCCGCAATCCAAGCAATATCAATGAAAGTTCCGCCGCCATTATTTTGATATAAAAAATTTTCAGTGCCATCATTAGCAACGAACAAATCTAGGTTTTCAT
>DTUY01000350.1:0-2879 GCA_012963885.1 Candidatus Poribacteria bacterium
CCGTTCTCAACCGATGTTATCGATTGAACTGGGCACCGGACATAGCCCGTTTGAAATCTATATCGAGGCATTCAAACGCCAACCGGCAACGCGTGTTCACCTGATCAACTGCGAGCATGTGCCAGATTCTGAGCGTTTTACGGTTCTGCAACGAAGCCGCAAATATCTGATGCGACTTTGGGATGAAGTAGAAGCTAGGTAACCTCGCTCTTACCAAACACAGAGGGAGGTTATCATGGCGGTACAAACAAAGCATCGGATAATTTTCCAGCGCGAAAGAACAGGTTTCAGAACGGCGTAACATAGCACTACATCCTACCACTAAATCATGGCATAGCCTGAGATAGGTGGGGCACCGGTCGACTGATCAACCCCGATTTCTGCCAGCGACCCCACCGCTTTACCCCGATGCGGCAATCGTGATACAATGCTTCATCTGAATTCTTAGCACAACTGAAGAACAATACGATGAACCGATACCTGATCCTGATTCCGGCCTTATGTCTACTTACCGTTTGTCACTCAACTGCACAAGTCAATCAAGTAGACGTTGGCTTTATCAGAGATTGACTGATACTCAACCCTTTCTCTGGTAACAATATTGATCAAGGCTACCTAGAAAACGTTGGTGGTGAAGCCAATGCTGATCCTTGAAGTTGGTGATGCCGTCAAGACCTCACAAGGTGACACACTAAATTGGAAGGAGAAATACAATGCCGACAACTCAAGGTTCAATTATATTTGGGTACGACGTAGAAAGTGCGTCCGACGCCACTGGTGGTTTTCTGCAAGGCGCACAACGACTGCATCAGAAGCACGATGTGCCTTGGACCATCTATCTTACGGGGCAAACGCTATTAGCACGTGTCGAGGACGTTCGAGCGGTGATGGATGAACCGTTGCTCTCGATTGGTCAGCATACCTTCAACCACGTTTTATTGAAGTCGATCTATATGCGTCCAGATGATGGCAAACCTATTCATGGTCATTCACCTAATTTTTTTCATCAGGGCGGTACTTTGGAACAGATTCAAGAAGAGATTCACAGCATGCAGATTTTGATTACCGATTTGCTGGAAATTGAGTGCCAAGGCTTAACTGGTCCATGGGGCTACTATCGGGGGTTGGTCGATCGACCCGACATTCTGCAAATTTTGTTGGACAATGGCATTCAGTGGATCCGTACCAATGCCCGAGATTCTCGTGATTGCCAACCAACCCCTTTTAGCGAACAACCGTTTTTCTACACCGACCAAGGTTTTTCAGACATATTAGAGCTTGGCGTTCAAGGTTATCAGGACGATTTTTATTGGGATCGATTTGATGATCGGCAATTTGGCGATTCTTACCAAGACTATCTGTTTGCTATGCTAGAAAAAGTAGCCGCTGAAAGTTTGGTCTGGAACGTTTGTTCACACGACCACGGCACGGTGAATGTCGAAACCTTTTTTCAGACAAAAGGGGCTTGGATTGAGGAACTGATTGTCCGGGCCAAAGATTTGGGTATTCGTTTCACTTCCCCACCCGATCTCTACGCCGAAATGGTGGCGGCCTAAATTTACCCTTGGAGGAAACACGATGAAACTTATATCGCGATAATTATTATTACGAATAAAGCAGTGAAAACAAAAGGGTAGCAGGGTTAATTATTAAAAAACTGAAATGGTCCGACAGGGGTCTTAAAACTTGAACTTCGTAAGAAACAAATGCCTTTTTGGATAAAGCTATTATTAATCCTGAGTAATTTTTATCAACCTAGGAGGTCCCTAGGTTTCAGCGGTGGGCTAAACGGTCAAATCGAGGTTGCAGGAACCGACGATAGTGGTACGAGGATTGGCTGTATGAGTACGGCATGGAAGCGGCCTCAGCCTATGCTGAAGCAAACAAGGTTGTCACCTTCCAACACAAGACGCATGTGGCTTGACTCGGTGGCCGACGGATTTTGCGTCTGGATTCGTACTCTGAATCGCCAGTCGAATCAGTACAAAGAGCGGAATGATAGTCAGCGGTGAGAAGAAACTATAACCCACCAAAAAACCAAAAAAATTGAGAAAACAGGCCAGATAATTAAATCGGTCTCGATTTGAGAATGAAGATTCCAAAGACGTTACAAGCTCTTTTAATTGTATGGGACGGTTACATTACCGTATCCACCAGGTGCAAAGCAAAAACAGCGAATGTCAATCTGGGATGTGATCCATGGACAATTTAGAGTTTCTCTGTTAGTTTCACTTTGAACATACAGTTGGTAAAAGATTAGAAAATAATTCCTTCAACCAGTTGTAATATGCAAACAAGGTTGCTGCTATTGAAGAAGCAACCTTAATTATATGATTATAGAAGAAATGATGATCGACACAGGATTTCGTGGCAAATCTTACGGTTGGGAACGCATTAAGATCAGGGACACAGAAACAGGAGTCGTTTATTTACAACTGACCAATGCACCGGTCAACAGTCAAGTTCTCTATTTTGAACACCAGAATTTTACTTCCAACAACCAATCTATTCTGTTTCTGTCCCAACGTTTTGCCAGCCGGAATGCAGGATGGGATCTGTTTCGTGTCGATGTCAACGGCACCAATTTGGTGCAACTGACCGATGAGGAATACAGTTTGGGTTTCCCAATCCCCGCTCCCGACAAGGCGAGGAGTATATATGGAGTACGGGAGAATTCATTGCTATCGCTTAACGTCGACACTTTCGAGGAACAGGCGATTGCGCGATGCCAAGAGGTGAATGGACTTGGACCATCCACCATGACTGGGGATGGCAAATACTACTTAGCCTGTGCCAGTTCAAAAGCTGACGGTACCCGAATGATTGTACGGTTTCGTACCGACGGGTCGGAGGTGGCTACTTTTGCCCATGGGTATCCG
>DTUY01000350.1:2979-4613 GCA_012963885.1 Candidatus Poribacteria bacterium
CCTCCTGGTCATGCCATCGCTACAGCAGGAGTGGATGAAATAGAGAAAACCACGATCTGTAATGGTCCTTATTTCTGGCATTCGGCCTCTAGCCGGGATGGGAAATGGATCATCAGCGACACCAATTGGCCCGATCAGGGATTAATGTTGATTCACGCCACCTCAGGTAGATATACTACGTTGGTCAGGCCCAAATCAAAAATTGGACATCAGGATATGACACACCCGCATCCCTCATTCAATTGGGATAGCAACATGGTGGTATTTTGTTCAAATCAAACCGGACTTTCGCAAGTTTATGTCTGTGAAATTCCGGATGACATCAAGGATGAATTGGAAACTGGCAACTTAAATTATCGACTTCGCTGGCAGAGATAATACCCGAAAGCGTTTTGAGGGTTTTTTCCGGACTTCAGTTATCGAAAGGGTGTTTCGAATATTTAAACAAGTTATTTACTCTCAGGATAACTCAATATTATTAGATAAAGTTGATTATTAGTATCACAACCTCAATTAACTATTAACAAGGAAAACAGGCAAATGAACCCCCAAGTCTTCGTCGATATTGACACTCAAATTGATTTTATTCATAATCTGGGTAATCTGGCTGTGCCCGGCGCGGAGGAACTCCGTGATAACCTAAAGGCCCTGACAGATTTTGCTTTGACGAATAAAATTAAAATCATTTCTTCTGCCGATGCTCATCCACCTGATGATTCAGAGTTTGAAATCTTCCCACCTCATTGTGTGGTCGGTACCGAAGGCCAACAGAAGATTGAAGAGACAACTGTTGAAAACACCAGTGTGATTAAAAACGAAGCTGAGGCGGCGGATTTGGTCGGCCAGATATCAGATTTCGATCAGATTCTACTGGAAAAGCAAACCTTTGATGTTTTTACCAACTTGCATACTGAAGTGGTTATAGATTCACTTGAAGCAGAAGAATATGTAGTTTATGGCGTGGCAACCGACTACTGTGTGAAAGCGGCAGTTCTCGGGTTACTGGAGCGTGGATGCAAAGTCGTCATTGTTGAGGACGCTGTTGCTCCGGTGGAGGAACAGACGGGTGAAGAATCTCTGGCATTGATGCGAGAAAAAGGTGCGGTGTTCAAGAGTACTGCTGAGGTTCTCGGTGGCTGAACTAGTTTTTAGGTTGAAGGAGAAACTTCTTTCTTTCCAGCCCTACCTGGTTATGATGTAAAGGTTGTTTTGCTCTAAAACAATCATCTGCTGTGGGTAAAAGAATTGTTAGCCTTGAAATATAATTCTTTTGCAAGAAGGTAAAGATCTTGAAACTACAAACATAAGTTTAAAAACTTATACAATGAGTGAATATCTCATATGAAACAAGCTCCCATCTTCTACCCATACAAATTTGGCGCGGCTGAAAAAAACGCCCTCGACCGAGATGGACACTTCCTCCTGCCCGGCGTGCTAAACTTAGAAACTTGCAGGCAGCTCACTCGATCCCTCGCTCGAATCCAGCCATTGCGGGAGTCTGATGATCCCCAATTAAGGTACCACAGCGGTCATGCTGCCGAATACGACCCCTATCTGGCCAGCCTGATCGCTCATTCACAAATGTTAGATCTGATCCACAAGGTGCTAGGGACGAACATTCGCTTTGACCACTG
>DTUY01000351.1 GCA_012963885.1 Candidatus Poribacteria bacterium
GGAGTAGCCCATTATTTCAATTCTAGGGCGAGTTTATGATAGACTTGATTTTATCAGAAAAAAGTCCATGGAGTAGCATATTGTATTGTGATTTCAAAAGCTATCAGTGATTTGCCGGTTTATTGAAATGCCTGTGGTACCAGATACTGTTTTGATATTGCCACAAGCTAACGCTGGTGAAGTACTCGAAACAGGAGGTATTTAAATATAATCTCTTTGGTACTATATGAAACCCGCATAGTGCCATATTTATCGATTTAGCCCAATAGTATGTTGTGAAGGAGGGTTCAAAACATGGCCGTTGAAATGGAAGACCAACTCCAGCTTAAAGTTGTCAACAGTGAATCATTGCCTGATGCAGATAGGAGTACGATCATTTCCCTTTGCAATCGAGCATACGAGGAAGACCTTGAGCCGCTGTTCAACACTTTCAGGACTGCCACGCACGCTCTTGGCTACTATGCCCAATCCTTAGTCAGTCATGCTATGTGGGTAAACCGATGGTTGCAGATTGGAACGAATCCGGTTATGCATACTGCTTATATTGAGATGGTTGCCACAGAGAAGACATATCGCAGCCGTGGCTTTGTAACGGCGATCATGAAATGTGTCGCCGATGAGATTCAGGATTTTGATCTGGGTGCTCTTTCTCCATTCAGTGTTGCTTATTATGAGCGACTTGGTTGGGAACTCTGGCGTGGCCCACTTTTTATTAGAACAGACTCAGGACTTATACGGACGCCGAGGGATGGAGACGTAATGATTCTTCGGTTGCCCCGTACGCCCAATTTGGATGTGAATGCCCCACTGTCTGCCGAATGGCGAGAAGGTGAATTGTGGTGATGGTCGAAATGTCGGCGGACTCCGCCCCCCTAACAAGCGATTGTACGTGACGGTGGGATTGAGGATTTTATGATTTTTTCGGCAAAATTATATAGCAAGAGGAAGCTAAAGCAGTGATAGTAGTGGTCTTAAAGATGTTCAGAGATCAGTTGAGGAGTTAAAGTAGAAGGGGGTGTTGATATAGATACAAAAAAAGTCCGTCTTGAGTTCCCTAATCAAAAAGCTGAAAGTGGATCAAAACGGACTAGTCGAGATTGATTTTTGTGTCGCTCTCGGTAATACCCCGTACCCGATCTGTTCCAGATACGAGTTTCAGGCTTTCAGTAAGGGCAGGGAATGAAACCCCCATGACTATGTGATCTTGACCGCCACCAGCCAGATCAGTATCAAGTTGATAAACTATTTCGATTCACCGCGAATGTTTTAAAAACCATTCGTATAGCTCTGGATTGTCGTAGGTTCTGGTCCAGGAATCATGACCCGCTTCTGGATAGAGTGTAAACTTGACATTTCCCCCGTTTGCTTTCAACGCTTCCACTATCTCCTTTGACCTTTCGGCTGGAACAACAGTATCCTTTTCCCCGTGGAATGCCCAAACAGGCATATTTTTTAGAGATCGTGCCACTCGGCGTGACTCACCACCTCCGCATATTGGAGCTATGGCCGCAAAACGTTCGGGATGCATGCTGGCAAGAGACCACGTGCCAAAACCACCCATACTCAGCCCCGTCAGGTAAATCCTGCTCGTGTCCACTTCGTATTTTTTTATAATCTCATCCACTAGACCGTTAATCATACGAAGTTCGCTCGTCCACCATGAATCTTTAGGGCACTGAGGTGATACTGTAATGAATGGGAAATCAGGATTTTTTTCCACAACTTTCGGAATACCATGTTTTTTTACTAAGTCCAGATTATCCCCGCGTTCTCCAGCACCATGAAGAAAAATGATCAAAGGCCATTTTTGGACAGGGGCTTGACCATAGGATTTAGGAAGAAAAAGAAGGTAGTCCAGCTGAAATGTGATGTTAAAGGTATAGCCTTTCTGTAAAATTGATGAGCTTTCTTCCGTTGCAGAAGAGCTGTCAGCGGAAAATGATTGCAAGATGAACACTGAAAGGCAAGTGAGAATAATACCGAGCATATATAGAAAATTCATTGGTTTTCTCCGATAACGTTAAATTGTTGAACTGATATTTGCCAGGGGAAATTTAAAATCCTATTGGTCTATCATGATAGTATTTTTCGCAAATCCCTACTTCAGATTCACCATTTTACGAGTCTCAACATAACCACCAGCTCAAAGTTGATAGAAATAAGTGCCACAGGCTGCTAATTCCACGCCATCTGTTTTTCCATCCCAATATTTTTCGCATGGCTGCTATTTAAGCCCGAGGCTCACGATCACAGGTGGTTAGTTGATCAAACAGGTGACGGACGAAGTCGATGTCACGGCGAGAATAGGAGATGAAGACGTCTGACATGAGCAGTGAAGCAGAGAGTTTACATAGCCATTATATAACGATGCAAACTTCAGGTCAACAGAGCCAGAATCAGATAGGATAGGTTAGAAGAAGGAAAGGGTACCAACAAGGGCAGCTGATACCCGCCTGATTACCCCGTACGGGGTATGTTGACTGGTGGGGGTCACTCATTTCCCCACCACGTCTTTCTTCCACTCTTTCACCAATCCTAAACTTCACTTCTATTCTCTTATCCGGATAGGCAGTAATCCGCTCTATCAGAGCATGTAGAGCCGCTTTGCGAGCTTTATCATCTTGATGGGCTGATCGGTTGAAACACGATCAACGCCGCCGTGCCTATTGTTAGTTGACTTAAACATATGGAAGAGAATGCTTTCACATTCATTTCACTGTTCCTTTTTTGGGGCTAACGAAGCAACTAGCGGCGAGCGGATTCAGCGTCTGCGTTGGAATCCCGAACCGACCCGGCGAAACAGTGATAGTCATTGGACCACCGATAATGTTCGTCTGCTCGATTGCATGTTATGCCGATCCTACTTACCTCGGCAGCACTACGGCTTGTTGGGGAATGCAAGGCTGGCCAATAATGAGGTCATCACGGGGCCTATCGTCGTGTGAATTTCTGCAATCGCTCGTCCAAATGACCGACAATGACATCGCTATTGGATAAATATGTGATACTGTGAGCTGCTCCTATTTGCCCTGGCTCACTTCCCGGTTTGCCGAAGAAACCGATCACTTCGCCTGAATTGCTGACCCTTGTCACGCGACCGCTAGGTCCATCGCAGATGAAGAAACCACCATCCGATACATGCACCAGGTCTGATGGTCTACCAATGTGTGTCCATTGCTCAATAAATGTGCCGTCTGGATCAAATACTGGTACCTGCCAGTTCGCCCGGTCAGCCACATAAACGAGGCCGTCTTTGTCAACACTGATAGCATGTGGGAGCGCGAACTGACCAGGCTCGTCACCCAATGCCCCCCACTGCAGGATGAAGTTACCTTCCGGATCAAACTTGGCGATTCGCTTATTTTCATACCCGTCAGATACGTACATTTCTCCTTGAACGTTAAAGGCAATGTCGGTCGGCCGGTTGAAATGCGTGCCATCCTCTCCGGGAATACCTTTGACACCAAGGGTGAAAAGTATCTTGCCTTCCTGCGATAGCTTATAGATGACATGAGCGCCATCGTCGATGAGCCATACATTGTCATCTCTATCACAATGCACCATGTGTGGCTGTCGGAACTGAATATGAGACCAAGAGAACAGGAATTTCCCTTCTGAGTCGAAACAAAGAAGTGGCGGTGCATCCTGACCTCGCTGGAACACATAGATCCTATCTTCGGAATCAGTCGCAACACCTGCAACCGGTCCCAGAGACTGGCTTTCAGGTAGTTGTTCCCAGCCAGGTACTACTCTGTACCCCAAATCTGTGGGACTTCTCTTCACCTCCCACGCGCGTTTGCGCAACAGAAATGCCAAAAGGTCCCCCCGGCAGTAAGTCTGAATTTTCTCAATATCACCACTATTCATTATCATCTCCTTAAATCAATACGCTATATTAGCCATCCGACATATTGAGTTCCAGCAAGCAACCCACACACATATTTGGCAATCGTTTCATGAATTTTGGAAGTATCACATATCACATGCTCCGTAGATCCATCGTTCATATTGATCACTATGTTCCGGCTGTCATGGTATAACAGTCACAATAGATGAAAAATTGTCCATCTATTTTCATAATACTATGTATAAGATGGAAAAGGTTATTGATTTTTCCACTTTTCGCTTGATAGCATCCATAGCATGGAAAATCAAAAGAAGTTTCGGCCGGATACTAAACTTCGGCTTATGGATCAGGTTCGCCAAGTCCTTAGACACCACTATTACGCCTACGGCGGTAGATACAAAGCGTCGGATAATTCCCAAGCGTAAAAGACAAGCTTCCAGGACAGCGTAGCACTACATCCCTTCCAGTGAGAACCCCAAAGCCACACAATCTATCCATACTGATCTGAATTAGATTTCAGGCTGGTGTGGGTAGTTTATTTTCATTGCATTGTAGGCTTAGACTGACCCACTTCTTTACCCCAAGACAATAGTCGTGATAGAATGCTTCATCTGAACAACACAACTGAAGAGCAATGCAATGAAACGATACCTGATTCTGTTTTCGATCTTATGTTTATTTATAGTTTATCACTTAACTGGTCAAGTTCACGATATTAATAATAACTTCATAAAAGATTGGCTGATACTCGGTCCTTTTCCTAG
>DTUY01000352.1 GCA_012963885.1 Candidatus Poribacteria bacterium
GAGGAATGGGAATTACATGGGGAGATTACGATAACGACGGCGATCTCGATCTCTTTGTAACAAACTGGCTGGATGAAAATAACGTGCTTTATTGTAACAATTTAGATGGAACTTTTACCGATGTTTCGGCGCAAAGTGGCATCTTTGAATCCGGACTGGGAAAGACTTGTTGGGGAACCGAATTTTTTGATTATGATAATGACGGCGATCTCGATCTGTTTATTGCCTGTGGTCATATTGATCCGGCCACCTGGGAATCCCCCAGTCAATCAGATATATTCCTCGAAAACAATGGAGATGGGACATTCACCGATATTTCGGAGTCGGTTGGAATCCGCAGCGTTCCCAATGGAACCGGACGTGGAGTAGCTGTCGGTGATTATGATAATGATGGGGATCTTGATCTCTTGGTAGTTAATTGTGGTGAAGAAGCTGTTTTGTTCCGTAACGATGGAGGCAATCAAAACAATTGGCTCAAGATACTGACAATCGGCAAAACAAGTAACCGGAACGGAATAGGTGCACGTATAGAATTGACTGCTGGGAAATCAAGACAAATCCGAGAAGTGATTAGCGGTTCAAGCTACCTTTCACAAAGTAGTTTAGAAGTTGAGTTTGGTCTTGGACAGATTGGCAAAATTGAGCGAATTCAGATTCTTTGGCCCAGTGGTTTCAAGCAAAATCTGACTAATGTTGATGTCAATCAAAAGTTGGTTTTTACTGAGCCTGATAACTGATCGAAACCGTTTTTGAAATATATTGTTGATTTTCTTGACAAACAAACAGATTCGCTTTACATTATAATTCGCTAAATTTATTTAACTAGTGAGGTAACAGGATGAAAAAGGACAGATTGCTGTTTTTTAGATTGCCATCTCTTATCATTTTCGGTTTGTTTTTGTTCGTTTTTTGTGTCCCCAGCCCAGTTCTTGCCAAAATGAAGGAAATTCGGGTATGGGGTGGAACTGCGGCCGACCATAAAGACAAAAAAGGAAGAAAATGGTATGGTGCACAGAAAGACAAGCAGGACTGGGGAGGATTTGTTAAGTTACTGCCTAAAACCGCCAGTGCGCAAGGTACTCCTCTAACAGATGATGCTGACAAGCTTAGAAAGAAACATGGTTATGATGAGGAGCTTTTCTTTCATGTCAGTTGGGCGGCGAATCCTGACACGGTAAAATACGAGTTCAAGACCGGAAAAGGTGTGTTTGATGTTACCTACATGGTTCGGGAACATTGGTCACCTAATAATAGGGGTTACGATATCATCATCGAAGGTGATGTCGTGGAAGAACTGTATGTCACGCCCGGTCGGAGTGAGATTGATATCATGACCTATGAAGGTATCGAGGTTAAGGATGGAGAATTGGATTTTGAATGTATTGGAAATCCTAAAACCGGCAAAGGTGATCTCAACCCGATGTTTAGCGCTTTAGAAATCGTTCCTTCTAAATTGGCAGTGGACGCCCAGAAAAAACTGACCACATTCTGGGGATATATCAAAGGTCAAGAAAATATTAATTAATATAGTTTAACTCAGAAAAGGAGAAGAATATGAACAACAAACGGTTTTTGGTTTGTTTGCTATCTGTTATTTTTTTTGTTGCTTTTGCATTATATTCAATTTCCAAGGACATCCGCTTGATTGGTGGTGTAGCCGAGGATTATAAAGATAAGAAAGGTAGAGTCTGGCACTCTGGTCAAAAAGAAAAACAAGACTGGGGAGGTTGGGTTAAGAAACTTCCGCAAACAGCGGCTGCCTCGGTCAACGATCTGACAGCGGCGGCTAAGAAAAAAGCTGATGATGCTGGATATGATCACCAGCTGTTTGGTGCTGTCAGCTGGGCGGCGAATCCAGCTACGGTAAAGTATGATCTGAAAACTGGAAATGGTCTATTTAACGTTACCTACATGGTCCGGGAACATTGGTCACCTAATAACAGGGGTTATGATATTATCATTGAAGGTGATATCGTGGAAAAACTGTATGTTACGCCAGGTAAAGGTGAGATCGATATTAAAGAATATAAAAAAATCGATATTTCAGACGGTTCGATGGAAGTTGAGTTGAAAGGAAATGCCGCCACCAAGAAAGGTGATCTCAACCCGATGTTTAGCGCCCTAGAAGTTCTTGGACAGTCTGGAACTGCTGTTGGTTCTGCAGGTAAACTAACCGCAATATGGGGAACGATCAAGCAGGAATTTAGATAAATCATAAAAAACCTTCGGATCTAAATAGATGGTCCTAGAAACGTTAGATTCTAGGGCCATTTTGCTGTCTGGGGCTACGTTATTGTTTATCCTTCCACCTAAATAATGTTATTATTTGATTCATTAAAGAATACACGATCAAGGTAGATTTTGAATAAGACCCAGAAGGCAATAAACGTCTCTGATGAACTCGAAAAACTCTTTGGCCTGCCCAATCGGGATAAAAGCGGAACTGTCTTGGATTGCCTGGTTGAGACAATTTTATCTCAAAATACCAATGACGTTAACCGTGACAGGGCTTTCAAGACCTTAACCAAGGAATTCCCAAGTTGGGAAGAAGTGCTTGAAGCAGATGTTAATCAGATCGCTAGTGTAGTCCGGATTGCAGGTCTAGCTGGTCAGAAAAGTCATGCCATCAAAAATTTTCTGACTTGGCTCCATACCAAGTATGGAAAACTCGATCTGGAGTTTTTGCGAGATATGGATTCGGAAGAAGCGACTCAGATGCTCTGTCAGCACAAGGGAATTGGTATCAAGACCGCGTATGTCACACTTGCTTTTGCCTGTGGACATGAGGTCTTTCCAGTCGACACTCATATCCTTAGAATTAGTAAGCGGATTGGTTTCATCTCCTCTAAGGCTACGGCAGATCAAGCCCACCAATTTTGGTCAACAACCTGTCCGGAGGGAAAAGCGTTTTCTTTTCACATGAATCTTATCACCTTTGGTCGCCAAGTTTGTGATGCACGAAAACCGAAGTGTGAGGTTTGTCCGCTGACCGATCAATGTGTTTACTTTCAAAATGGGGGACAACTCCCATGAAAGCAATTGTCTTTTATGAACAGGGTGAAATTGACAAACTGGTATACCAAGACCATCCAGACCCAGAGATTAATTTTGCTGAAATCTTGGTTAAGGTTGGCGCTTGTGCGGTGAACCGTTTAGATCTAAATGCCAGAGCCTATCGCCCTGAAATCCAAGTTTTTCCACACATTTTGGGATCAGATATCGCGGGAGAAGTGGTTGGAATTGGATCTGAGGTCGATACAGTTGCTATTGGAGATCGTGTTGTTTTATCACCAAACATTCCTTGTAAACAATGTAGAGACTGTCTGAACGGTGATGAAAACCTCTGTGATCATCAACAATTATTGGGGTTTCAAACGCACGGTGGATACGCTGAATTAGTCAAGGCACCAGCTCAGAACGCAATTGGGATTTCAGAGCAACTCTCCTATCCAAACGCAGCCGCGCTTCCAATTGCCTATCTTACAGCCTGGCACATGCTTGTCACGCGCGCCGCGATTAAATCCGACGATGATATACTGATCCTTGCTGCAGGTAGCGGTGTTGGTAGTGCAGGCTTGCAAATTGCGAAGCTACACGGCGCCAAGGTTTTCGCAGCCAGTAGCACCGATGAGAAACTCGATTATGCCAAAAAGATAGGAGCGGATTTTGTGATTAATTATAGGGAAACTGATTTTGCAGAAGCTGTATTGGAATTAACAGATGGACGTGGAGTCGATGTCGTTTTTGAGCATGTAGGAGCTGCAACATGGGATCAGAGTATTGCTAGCCTGGCGAAAAACGGCCGATTGGTTACCTGCGGCGCGACAACCGGTAACATTGGAGAAATTAACATCCGGAAAATGTATCAGAAACAAATTACACTTCTCGGATCCGCACTCGGTACAATTACCGAGTTGCGCACTATTGTAAGTCTAGCTGATCAAGGAAAAATGTCGCCCATTATTGATTCTATCCTGCCACTCGTAAATGCCCAAGAATCGCATCAAATAATGGAAAAACGTGAAAACTTCGGAAAGATCTGTCTGATCCCGTGATATACTCAAACTGCATTGTCTATTCTTCTTGCTAAAAACGGATCTCCGGATGCCTTAAAAAATTTCCGTTTATATCAATAGCCCCCCATCTACCTTCTAATTTCACTAGTGCAAACCCTTCAGAAAAATTATGGCCATGATCAAATTGAGGATGGATGGCTATCCGGCCCATTCTATCAATGTAACCGTATTTTGTATCTGGATATTCCCCCACACCTGCACAGGCAAGACCTTCTGAAAATGACCTGGCACTATTGAATAGGGGGTCGATAATCACTTGACCCGTTTTATCAATGTACCCATATTTCAAGTCTGCATTTTCTCCAACTCCTATACAGGCTAAACTTTGCGAAAAGGATTTGGCCTGATTGAATAGGGGGTCGATAACCATCTGACCCGTTTTATCAATGTACCCATATTTCAAGTCTGCATTTTCTCCAACTCCTATACAGGCTAAACTTTGCGAAAAGGATTTGGCCTGATTGAACTGAGGTTCAATAACTATTTGACCTGATTTATCGATGTATCCCCAT
>DTUY01000353.1 GCA_012963885.1 Candidatus Poribacteria bacterium
CCATGATTTTAGCCCAATATTCTTATTTCTGTTTAGTTTTTAGACACCCTCTAAACCCGCAAATAACCGCTTCCACTCAATAACAGCTTCGATTATTCCCACATCGCAAAATTCTGAACAAATGCAACGACTTCTCCGGCAATCGCGCTCAAAAGGGATTCCCCTTTTTCAGCAGTTGCTGCCTCCGGGTTTCCCATAGCACCAGTCGGTGCAGAGGTGGTGAGTCGCTTGGCCACATTCACCCGTCCCCCATGCTCACTATGATAATAAGGAGTATCTACCAATGGGGGACTAGCCGTTACCCGTTCCATCCTGACTAATCCTCCCTGTACATGCAGCATCATCGATGTCTCATATTCACAGGCGTGCGACAACTGTTTGCTCGTCATGCCATGCAGTTCGGCTGACATGTTGGGAGCAGCAATAGTCCAATACGACCCCAAAGCAAGCCACATATCATCATAGACATCCGACTCGTTGACCAGTTCATTGATCGCCTGAGTTCCGGGAACAATGTTACCCCCATGTCCATTCAGAAAATAAACACGGCGAAATCCTGCTTTGGCAATTGATCTAACAATATTCTTGATCACATCTGTGTATAACGCACTCGGTATGCTAATGGTACCGGGATGATCAAGATGGTGATCGGAAGAGCCAAGCCAAAGCGTTGGCAACATATAGATCTGGTCACCAAGTTCAGCCTCGACCCGATCAGCAACAGATGTTACTAAATAGGTGTCCGTAAGTAGAGGCAGATGATGTCCATGTTGTTCTAAAGAACCAAGTGGTACCACGACAACACGGTTTTTATCAGCCTTCTCAATATCAACCCAGCAGTTATTACCCAACGTCATCTTAAACTCTCCTAAAATGGTAAAAGTTGCCCTTCATTTTCTGTTGCACCTTTATAAAGCGCCTGTAGTTTTTGTGTAATCTGTCCCACGTGGCCGCTGCCGATTTGACGCCCATCAACTTCGAGAACAGGGGCAAGTTCCCCCATAGTTCCTGTTGTAAAAACCTCATCAGCGGAATGAACTTCGGACAGCGAGATATTCCGTTCTGTAGCCGGGATACCATTTTCCTCTGCGATCTTCAGAATAATCCCACGCGTGATACCGGACAGGCAACTATCGGCATGCGGTGTCAATAGCCATCCCCTTTTGATGATAAAGATATTGGTCGCGTTTGTTTCCGAGACGAAGCCGTTCAGATCCAACATAATGGCATCCTCCACTCCAGCAACGTTAGCTTCAATTTTTGCCAGAATATTGTTTATCAAATTGTTGTGATGGATCTTTGAATCGATACACTGTGGATTATTACGCCGAACTGAGGACGTAATCAAGCCAATACCGTTCCTATCATAGACAGGAGGTTTCCATTCCGGAACGATGATCAAACAAGGCCCATACTGATTATACTCCGGATTCATGCTTGACGTGACTTTCATCCCGCGACTTAGTGTCAATCGCATATGAACACCATCACGCATACCGTTAGCTTGAAGGGTATCGCATATCGCCTGTTTGATTTCATCATGGGAAGGGATACGCTTGAAAGCAAGGGCCTGGGCCGAATCACGGAGCCGATCCAGATGCAAATCCAGAGCGAAAATTTTCCCATCATAAACCCGTAAACCTTCCCACACTCCATCACCACCCTGGACAAGGCTATCAAAAACAGAAATCTTTGCCTGGTCACGCGGAAGAAGCTCACCATTAATATAAATTATGATGTCAGCATTACGCGGATCCGGTAACCTGGGTGTCTCCATTCAAACTCTTCTCCTCAATTTTGCAGAACACCTACATATTCGCACGAATTGCTATACTATACAGCTTTTGATAATGCGGACGACATTCTTCCAATAATGGCAGAAGCCGATCTGGAAACGAACCCGACTTCTCCTTATAAGGTTGAAACCCGCTAGATTGATGCACGTTATGGTACCAATACTTGGCCCAGACACCATCTGCACCACATCCTCCCAATGGCCAAGACAGCATTGAATCCTGAAACGGAATACCAATCCGGTCACAGAGTTGAGAGAGGACATGGCTAGGATCCTGCAGCAACTCTTTGGCATCAACAACAGGAGGTGTTTGCCCGAACGCTTCCAATTCCTTCAACAACTGATACTGGTCGGCAATCCCAACATCCTTTATAACCGGAGTCGGGATTTGGTTTACAAGAGAACGAAGCACATCCGCCGGATCCCGTATTAACACGACATTAAACACTTTGGCCATAAAGTTCCGATCGATTTCGACCAAATGATGCGCCATCTGTTTCATAAAGAACACTGGCCGATCACAATCCCCCAAGATTACCTGTTCAATAACACGATGTCCATCATTTTCCATTGTCATCAGCACTTCCTCAGCACCCGGATGCTTTGCCTTTGAAACACGAAGATAATGTGCATATAAAGGCTCATCCAAAACACAAGTATCCAACCGCTGTGAGAAAGAATACATCAGGGCAGTCGATACATTTCGCGGCCCAGACCAAAGGCAAATCCTCTTAACCATTCCATTTCTTTCTTTACTTGACTACTGTAACTATATCATCTTACCATAGTGGTCTATCAGGTTGAAATTAAATTGTCCGCATAAAAATTTAATTTACCAATTAAAGATTTAGTTGGTAAAATCAAAAATATTTTGTGACAAATCGTAACATTAGGGATTTAATTATGCCTCAGAAAATCCAGTGGGGAATTTTGAGTACTGGTGCCATTGCTCATAAATTTGCAACAGGATTAAGCTTTTTGTCGGATGCGGAACTGGTAGCGGTGGGATCAAGGGATGCGAAACGGGCGAATCAGTTTGCCGATAGCTTTGATATTCCCAAGAGGCACGCAAGCTATGAATCGCTGGTTGCAGACCCAAGCGTAGATATTATTTACGTAGCCACACCGCACAGTTTCCACCATGAAAACACACAACTTTGCTTACAATCAAGAAAAGCAGTAATCTGTGAAAAGCCCTTCGCTATCAATGCAAATCAAGCAACGAGGATGATTGAATTCGCCCAAGCTGAAAATTTGTTCTTGATGGAAGCCATGTGGACACGCTATCTGCCACTGATGGTGGAACTTCGCACTATGCTGGCTGAAGACCTAATTGGAGAGGTGAGAATGCTGACTGCTGATTTTGGATTCCGAGCTGAACTGAATCCGGAAGGTCGGCTGTTTACTCCCAAACTTGGTGGTGGCGCCTTGCTTGACGTTGGCGTGTATATTGTGTCATTATCATCAATGGTTTTTGGCCCTCCAACACAGATTGTCTCACTAGCCCACCTTGGTGAAACCGAGGTCGATGAACAAGCAGGCATAGTACTTGGTCATTCTCACGGCCAGCTAGCAATTTTGCATACGGCAATCCGTACTGACACTCCCCAAGAAACGATTATCATGGGAACTCAAGGCAAAATTCGGATTCATTCCCCTTGGTGGATACCAAACAAAATGACAGTTGAGTTGTCTGGCAAACCAGCTAAAACGATTGAAATCCCCTACGAAGGTAACGGCTATCATTATGAGGCATCAGAAGCCATGGATTGCCTGCGGTCCAATAAACTTGAAAGCGATATTATGCCACTATCCGAAACTGTCTCCATTATGCAAACGCTTGATCAAATCCGGGATCAGTGGGGGTTAAAATACCCTGCGGAGAAATGAGATATCTCATCAATTTAAATGATAAAAGAAACTCAAGACATAACTTAAACTAGATCCGAATAATTTTAAAGATCCGCATAATACCAGCCTTCGGGCAAAGGAAATTTTATGGGCATATCAGATTCTGAAACGCCATTTGTTATCGACAAAAATTTGGGAGCAAGACTCAATTTAGATTCTGCGGAATTCCCTCAAACGAATGCTGATGGCAGGCCAATCGCCGAACTGACGCAGGAACAAAAATATATGTTTGACGCCAGAGGTTGGCTATTGATCCCAAATGTACTAACAGAAGATGAAGTCAATGAAACGCGAGATTTTTGTCTGCAGTTGCGACACGATCCACAATCAATTCCTGAACACGAGAGATCCACGCTCGGCGGCCCTTTGCAAAAGCTGGCCGACCATCCACTGGTTGTCGGCTTTATGCATGAGTTTGTGGTTCATCCAGGACTATCAACTCAAAATTGCTACGGCTTTCGAATGGAATCCTGCAGCCTCTATTATCGAACAGTTGGAGATGGGCAGTTTGCGCCGCATAACGGAAACGGGATGTTACGTTTTCCGGGCGATTCACATCTATACCGGTGTATTCCCGGCAAAGCGTATAGTGGATTAACACGCGTTGTCTGGGAACTGAATCCGGTAGAGAAAGGTAGCGGAGGAACTTTATTGGCAACCGCCAGCCACAAGGCTGTTTACACTGCTCCTGAATCGATACAAGATCCGAACTCCTCTATCTGGGAGACATACTCATGCCCAGCCGGCTCTCTACTGTTCTTCACCGAAGCGCTAAGCCATAGTGCACATCCATGGACGAACAAAAAAAACGATCGAGTGGCCATATTCAGTTGCTACAATACAATCAACAGCA
>DTUY01000354.1 GCA_012963885.1 Candidatus Poribacteria bacterium
CCGCCTGTACACACTGTGCCAGTTGCCAAAGGCAGGAAGCAGGTCGCGTCAAGGTGACCCAGTCCGTGCAATCCACAGCACAGCCTCAATGAACAATCGGTTGTCCCCGCCGGTCTTGCCAGGGTCACCCTCCTTGCCTGGCAGAAGATCCTTGATGCCTTCCCACTGGTCGTTTCGCAATAGTTTTCTGTTCATATGGTCTTTCCTCCAATGGCCATAGAAGACACTAACGATGAATGAATGTTAACAGACCCTAGTATCCGGAGGAATATTCGTCTTTGAATTGATTACATTGGCTGACGCGGAACAAACGGAAACAAATCAGTGGAAAGGCTCTATGCGGACTACTCCAAACGACAGAAAAATAATTGTTAGTAGCATAGATTTGCCCATCGTTAATAATATTGGCCAGTCGATTTGTCGTTATGAACTTGTTGAAAATAATCAGATTGTGAAAACAGAGGTAGAGACATATGAATTACAGTTTTATAAAGCAAATGAAATGGAACTTCTTTTGACTAATGCTGGATTTTCAAACATAAGAATAATTAAAGCATTTGAGCATGGTAAAACGCCAGATAAGAATGATAAAGTCGTTGTATATAAGTGTAGTAAATAAAAATTTCTGCACAGTTTCAAAAGTAATGATATTGGTTGAGACATACTGTACACGGAAAGACCTCTCATTCTATTAGTTTGAGGTAATATCATCCGAGTTAGGTTAACACCCAAAACAGTGTGTCTGCTATTTCTGCCAGATGCTTGGCATATATTGAACGGTAGGATTCAACTGCTAAGGAGATGATGATGAAAGAATGTCTCTATTGTCACCGACAAGGACCTTTATGGTTCCCACTATTGGAGTTGGTCATTGTGCTCTTAGCCATCATCTTCATCTGGGTAACCATTGGTTGGCATGTATCACTTTGGTTTCTGGCTAGTTTTATGGTTTTGCTTGCGATTCTTTTTTGGGGATTAGCCGTTAAAGTGAATATGCTTGAGGTACGGCTGTCTTTTGGTGTAGGTATTATCAATAAAACAATCTTGCGGGAACAGATTGCTAAGGTGGAACAAGTGCGCAATTCCTGGAGGTATGGATTGGGTATCCGCTTGACGCCACATGGCTGGCTGTGGAGTACATCAGGCCTTGATGCTGTTGAACTGACTTACCACAACGGCAAGAAATTTCGTATAGGTACTGACAAGCCAGAGATTCTGCTCAATATTCTGGATCCTTTGGCTCTAAACGGTGTGAAGGCACAATAGTAAATCCAACTCTTCTTGATGTTCTATTATAGTTCAGGAGAAGGGTTAGCGTGTCACCCCTTGAAATCGGAAAGTTAGGTCAATGCAACTTTGCTCAATTCAGAGCCTTTGATATAGTAGGTAGCAGGTAAAAATACCTTCATTTATAGTCTGTCACGTACATTGTTAATTGACCAATTTGCGACAGGATATAAAGATAATAGTTGAGTTAAATTAAGTTGAAATGACCGAGAATGAAAATATGGAGTATCGAATGCAAATCGAGATTTTTTTTGAGTTCGCATGCATGGATTACACTGACAAAGATACCTCAGGAAGATACGCTCGAGCACGAATGATACTGGACCAACATCCGGAGATTGCTCAGTTTGATATCTATACATCCTCGATCGTTGGGGATATTGGTACTGTTAAAAATTTGTTAAAGCAGGATCCCTCACTGGCAAGGCAAAAAGGTGCCCCTCGGAACTGGGATCCGCTACTGTATCTCTGCTATTCACGAGTTAACAGCCAGATTGAAGGACATAATACTTTAGAGGCAGCAAAAATTCTCCTGCAGAATGGTGCAGATCCGAACACTCAGTTCACCCATCCTTACGGTTCAATTTTCACGGCTGTGACGGGTGCGTTGGGAGAAGGCGAACGCGGTCCGGCAAACCAGCCGGAACACCAATACGGCTTTGAATTGGCCAAGTTGCTGTTGGATGCCGGGTCAAATCCTAATGATGGACAAGCCCTGTACAACCGCATGTTCAAACCTGAAAATGATGTCATCCACCTGTTTCTGTCCTATGGCCTAAAAGCAAATGATAAAGTCAATTGGGTGGAGAACAGCGAGTATGGTATGCTTGACTTTTTGCTTGGATACGCTGTGAAGCAAAATTTCCCTCAGAGAGTCGCTCTTTTACTTGAGCATGGCGCTGATCCAAATTCACTTGATTTTTACAATAAAAAGTCGCACTATAAAAACGCTGTTGCAAACGGAAATGCGGAGATAGCAGAATTGCTCGTAAAATATGCCCCTGAGAGAGCCGTAGAGATGACATAAAAAGATGAAAAGTAACATTGATCGGATATTTCCCAAACGAACTGTCAAGTTCCTGATCGGCTTCATGCCAACGGTATAGATGAGATTTATAGTGCCAGCACATGTTTTCCAGAGGTCTGCGCGGTTGGTTCAACTTGTGAAAGCATAACGATCATTGGCTCTACGATTCCCCTGATCTCGCCATACCGTGACTGGAGAAGATAGCAAATAGCAAAGGTTTTGAGATCTACGCCTACAAATAGCATTTAATTCGCATTGATGACAAACAAGTCTTCAAAGAACCAATAAATGTATCTAATGTCACCGAACTGAAGGCTAAGTTTGAGTTCTTGGCTATGACGCCATCAGCCGGTTCTGCCGCACTAACTTTGGATGCTCACCGCTATCTTGCAACCTTGGTGCTGAGAATATCGACTGCAACGCATTCTGCCTGCTGGATATGCCTGATCAAACACTTGATGCTGCCAAAGAGTTGAGTGTCGACAGTTGGGAGCCGGGCCCATATTACGTCATGGGGATCTACCAATTAGGAAGCGAGACAGGGACTGTTAATCAGTAGCATGTTCATGTTAGTGAGGTTAAATGCTAGGTGGAGATAAATCTCTCTAGTTCTTTTGAAATCATAAAATCAGATCCGGTTAATAGAACTGTCTGGTTGACATGGTGGCCAAATACGTCAAAACGCTTGTCCTGCCTAGTTCCAATACGCCCACAGGTGACTGATCCGAGATGGGCTTTAACTCGCAGTAGGCAGTCGTAACTTTCCCGATCAAAGAGGTTGGACACTTTCTGCTGCAGTTCTTTTAGTGTATTAACCCCTTCTATGGCAAGATAATCGGGAAAAACGATCAGTATTCCATCTCCGATGAACTTGACAATCTTTCCCCCTGATTTTTCGACAATATCTCCTGACAGCTCAAAATATTGGGACATGATATCGAATATGTCTTTAGATGGCTTATCTCGACTTAATTTAGCGAAATTGGTGAGATCACAGAAGGCAACGAGTAATCTGCAGTCAATCGGAGAGTGGATTGTATCGAAGCCCATGTGTAAGTTCCTTTGATCTAGATGTAGGTTTGAAAAATGGGATTATTGACTGAAATTTGCTTTCATCACATCAATCAGTTAATGGTTGTGTTGGGATTTTATACTGTTTGATATCTTAGGTATGAAGCCACTGGTATAACCAACTCATGCCCCAACAACCCGAATACGCAGCAAAAACCAACGGAATGGTTTGTGTTCAGAGGAGCTAAACCATCGGGTGGTCATCGGTGGGGAATATTTAGGCACGATATCCCACAGCTTGTAGTTTGCACCCACTTTCTTGCACAAACAACTTATTAAATTGGCCAACGGTGACTTCATACATATCCATGTAAAAAGCGTCCAGTGCCAAAGTATGTACTGGATCGAGGTGTTGCTTAATGGAGAAAAACTCCCAACTATGACCGTTGGGATCCTTAACACATACTTTGTCTTGAATTGCGTAGCAACAATTGGTGTCCCTTTCCTGTCGTCATGAAACGGATGCCTTCCCAACTCCAATTGAACCATTCAATATAATAATCATATGATTTCCATAGTCTGTCACAACTTTGAGAACGGTTATGGTATCCTGTTGATAACTATGTTACGTGAACAATACCAAATTTAAAGACAGTTTCTGATCTGATTTAAGAATTGTTCTGACGCCTTCTGAGAGCGTAGACGAACAACTTGATGTAAGAGTACCTTTTATCAGACATGAACGATTCATATTTCCTTCTAACTTTGCCATGAGTCTTGATAATATAAAGAACAATGGAGTCTTTAGAAAAGAGTCTTTGGAAGGACTCTCTATTACCTGTACCAGTCCATAATTCCTGCTGGGCTAACGCACGATGAATTGCCCACTTAATTGCTTGGAAGACAGCACAGGTAATAGTAGAGAAGAGGGATATATATCCCTCTTCTCCTTATCAATATGCTATGTTTTTATTAATTAATTAACCTAAAGAAATAGCTCTTGTAAAGCGTTGAACCCAGAATTGTTTCTGGTTAGGTTTTCTACGAATCTCTTCCGCATAATACAAACATCTTTCGGCTTTTAGAATGTTTATATTCGAGTTTGTTATTGAGAGAATCCCAAAAGTTTATTGAGTGGGGCTGTTTGGAACGATGATACTGTCTTTCCAGAAGGATTTGAGATTCCTGAAAAGAGTGAGACTTAGACGGTCAAGATGGAGGTT
>DTUY01000355.1 GCA_012963885.1 Candidatus Poribacteria bacterium
CTACGGTTTACATTGCGCAATGGTAGTTTCTACTCTTATTGGATCGAGGAGTGACTTACGACCAAGCTAGCATCTACCTGTACCTGCTAGTGGCCTCCGTAGGTTATTAGGCGGACGTCTCAACACGATTGGTGTGTATCAAAGAGGCAGGTCAATCCAAGACATAATACAGGCCAAGAGAAACCCACCCACACCAGCCTGAAGTCTAGTTCAAGCCAGCATGGATGGGTTGTGCTGCTTTGGGGGCTAACTGGGAAGGAATACAGTGCTACGCCGTCTTGATACCTGATCTTTTGCGCTGGAAAATTATCCGACGTAATGTGTGTATCGCCGTCGGCATGTTGGATTACCTGGCAGTATTTGTAGTTGCTCTCTACCTTTTCGGATTTAGTCTTGATACTAAAACTACCACTGGCACGAACCGACGCCAATCTACCAATATGCGTACCTTGATATTTCCCTTTGGGTACTACGGCGCAGCAGGGTCTATTGAACGTGATGCTTATGTAATGACAACACTATGGTACGATCCAACGCGATCTCCATACTCTTCGTGTAGTTTAGTTAGGACCTCCCACACTTGGGGACCGAGTGTTTTCTGTATAGCCTCCATGTTTTCTTGTTTCCAAATCTGATGATGGCTTTCAGTATCCTGCCAAAGTTCTATGATTAGATAATCTGGACTGGGTTGTTCAAAAATAG
Organism: Candidatus Poribacteria bacterium; assembly: GCA_012963885.1. Taxonomy (GTDB): domain Bacteria; phylum Poribacteria; class WGA-4E; order WGA-4E; family UBA9662; genus UBA9662. Next base: position 703 of record DTUY01000355.1, read on the forward strand.
TATCTTGTTCCCCTACTTTTTTTAATAACTCTAGGTCAGTAAAACCTTCTATAGTTAGGTAAGCTGGTTTGTATTTATTGTTTATAAAAGACTCAAATTCATCGGCAATAATATTTTCTTTTAGATTGAAAGGTAAGATAGAACGAAACGTTGACATGGTGGATTCTCCTTTTAATTCATTTGAGTTAAGTAATAGAATATTCATTATACATAAATAGATGATTAGGTTTGATTTGACCGTTTGCCATCGCTGAAAAAGTGGGGGTCCCCCTAGGTTGTCCTTTACATCTTTAGCCTGAATTCGACTCTCACTAGCTTGGGCATTCTATCACGATTGCAGTTTCAGGGTAAAGCGGTGGGGTAGCCTGAGGCTGTGGTGTAGAATCAACCTACCCACACCAGCTTGAAGTCTAGTTCTGACCAGCGTGGATGGGTTGTACTACTTCAGTTTTAGCTTCTAGCTGAAAGGTATTGCCATGTTTGAATATAGGAGTAAGATGAGGTTACCGGGGTTTGGACCGCCGTAGCGTATTACGACTAGTGGGACTACCGTGACTGGTGGAGGTAAGGAAAAGCCCCATTGGATTTATTCTGCCTACGAAGCATCATGCAGATACTGACCAATCCCAACTGGGTTATCAAACACTCACTGATACCGGCCTGATTACCCTGTACACGAGTTATCTTTTGCGCGGGTATCAATGAGCCAATCGGTTAGTGATTCCAGACATTGACCACCTTATCTTGCCTCTGGTTGTCCACTGTCACCGTCACAATATATAGATCGGTGGCTACTACCTATCCGTCGCTATCTCGACCCGACCAACGAACGGCCTGTTTGTCTCGGCCGAGTCTGTTGCTGGGCCATCCACTCAACCAGTTGACCAGCCACGTTATAGACCTTGATGGTGACACGGGCCGACTGGTCTAGGGTGAAAGAATCCGGCTTCAGATTGGCCGAATCCAGCGCTTCAATCTTATCCATGTTTAAGCTAATCATAATTGGGTTCATAAGAAGAATCGAATTCTAATTGAACCGGGATTTGAATGTAAGAAGAATTTTGCCAGACAGCTTCTAAGATGCTTTTCTACCTCGCAGCCGAGCCAACTCAGCACGCTGCATCTCGGTGCTTCGCTTCGCTTCTTCCGTATCAAGTCCCGCATCCGTCTCCTCATCCCCAGCGATGCGGCAATTGAACAGTTCTCTGGTCTCGCTCTGCTCATCGTAGGGACACGCCCGGTGAAGCAATCGCCTATTGTCCCAAACGATGAGGTCGCCAACCTCCCATTTGTGTTCGTAAACTCTCGGCGGTTGGCAAGCAAACGTCTCCAGTTCTCTTAAGCAGCGATCCGATTCTTCTAGCGACATTCCTGGAATACCAAACGAATGCCGTCCCAAAAACAATGATGGACGCCCAGTCACCGGATGTATTTTGACCAACGGCCGCAGTGGGCATTCGGTGCGCATTCTGAGCCCATAATAGCCATCCTCGGGTGTATCCCCAACAAGTGAGTGGAGATACGCTTCGTTCTGCTTCGGCAAGACTCTGGTTGTTCCAACCAGGTTCGAGTGGTATGCGTTCAAGTTCGCGATCCTGTCTTTCGTCTCCTGGTCCAAGGCATCATACGCGGCGGACATATCGGCGAAGGCCGTCTGGCCGTCCCGGAAGGCGACCGATGCAGCGCCGAGTATACAGATTTTTGGCGGAATCGGTCCAAAAGTTCCATCGGCGTGCCAGTAGCGAGTAGGGTAGCTCAGCGTGAGCCAGGTTGAGTCCTGATCAGTAAGCACGATACCATCTTGGTGCCGGTTAGAAATGCTATGGGCACGATCGGCACCCTGGAGGGAGCCAAAACACTTTGCGAAGGTTGCCTGAGTATCGGCTGTGAGGTACTGCGCAGGAAAGATGAGCATACCGTACTCATTAAAAGCTTCCTCAATATCAGCCCATAGTGCTCTGCTCAGGTCAGTCAAGTCTATCCCGGTGATTGCTGCCCCAAACGTCACACCAAGGATTGGCTCTACTTTTAATCGTTGTGGTGTTGTCATATAAATCTCCACCGATCTTTAACAGGGTCTACTTTTCCAATCCCTGTAAAACATCACGAATCTTCTTGCTATTATCTCTTGAGAGATGCGTTATCGTAGCAGCAGTCTGGCCGTGGGTTTCGATAGAAATGACATCCCAGAATATTCCAGATTTGTGGGAGAAGCCTGCTACCTTATTCCCATAGGATCTCTTCAGCACTCAAAGTCAGCGCAAGGAATCCATAGGTTGTGATTACGATCTTTCCGCTGTATTGCCAACGCACAAGATCCATTTTGATTATATATAAGACCGTGGCTTAGTCAGCTTCTGTTGCGCATCATCCGTCAGCAAACGAGGAAACGCAATATGTCCATCTCGAGCCATCACTTCCTGCGCTGCATCGCCAAATGTAAATTCGTGAAAAATTGGCCCCCGTTCCATAATCATTTCTTACCCTAGTAATCAGGTTTCACCGCTAGATCATCATTAAAGAGTGATTTTCGCTTGCTAAAATACGGCAGTTCAAAAAGCAATTCCTGTCGGGGTGTCAACGTAACCCCGACAGGTGGTTGAATATGGTTGGTCGCCCACGACTGTTGCGCCGGGCTGTATTTAAACAACAACGACCGCCGCTCGTGTTCTGCAGTCCACGTTGCCGTCCCATGCGTTGTCGCTTCGGTAAAAATGACCACTGAACCTGCTTTTGCTTCGGGGATTACTACACATTCGGAATCGGTATGGCCATCGCGGATTTCCGATGGACACTGATAGTTTGCTTTGTGACTGCCTGGAATACAACAGAAGCCACCGTACTCTGGTCCAGAATCTGCCAGATTAAATGTCACCACTGTCAGGCCATTGTACATGCGCCCTTCACGATAGTGGTAATATTCGGGCGGATCATAAGGTGTATTCGCTCCGTGTAATCGCGAAGCGGTACCATCTTGTTCCATATAAATAGCATAATAATGATCCAGCCGAAACCCATCGCCCAAAATAAACTTCAACCGTGGCATAATAGCCTCATGATCAATCAGATCAACGAGTGCTTGTCCCCAAGTCAAAAAACCGCCAGAATGCTTCTTGTGCGAATCTTCATTTACGCCTGGATGATTCTCATCGATCAATCGGTTTAATTCGGTAACTTCATCTGCATTCAACACATCTTCGATGACAATGTATCCACGCAGGTCAAACAAATATTTCTCAACATCTGTCATGACGCCCTCCTCGAATCCAGCAGGATAAATCTTACCACTGGAAATACACTGAAAAACTGACATTATTCAGCCAAATAAATCGATCCCTTCACGGTCGTAAACCACGCACCTTCATCTTTCACCATCTGCACGTCACCCGGATTGTGTCATCATTTTCTGTTGAGGTCAAAGCAGTGACGGATTGTGAGTCTAGTAACGACTGGCCTGAGATTTGCCGTGGTTTAAAGCCCTTTGACTAGCATATTTCTGTTGATTTTGCCAGTGTAGAGGCAGAAAGTCAAGTGTGTTGGCCCGTTTGAAGTAGATCTCGGAAGCAGAGAACAGGAACCAAGGGGAGGGAAAAAGGGTACCAACTAGGGTTTCTAATTCTGTACTTCACTTCTATCAGGGCATCTGGGTAAACCACAATCTCTTCGATTAAAGCATGTAAAGCCGCTTTACGGGTTTCTTCTCTTCGCAATTCCAACCTCATCAGATGGCGGAACTCTTCAAGGTCTACTTTGAAATCCGTAGCAACCGTCTTTTGCCTAGATAAACGGGCCTCCAATTCTTTCTTCTTAGCCTCTTCTT
>DTUY01000356.1 GCA_012963885.1 Candidatus Poribacteria bacterium
CTTCAGGATCGGGATTATGAAATTGCGCTTCATTTTGATGCACTGACGAAGAAGACTTATACCAGCTGGACGCGAGACGACTTTAATTATCAGCATCAATGGTTGATTCGGGAAGCAGACATATCTAAACTCAAGTCCAACAAGAACCATTATACACGTTGGGAAAATCGGCTGGAATTTTTTCATTGGTGCCAAGCAAAAGGTATCGAAGTTGATCAATCAAAAGGCCCGAGCAAACTTGGCACGATTGGTTTTCCATTTGGTGGATCACATCCATGGTATCCAATTGACGATAATGGAAAGCGGATCAATGTGTTAGAAATTAATATGCTGACGCAGGATCTAGTCATTACATGCCCAATGTTTTACGGACGCGGACTTGTTGATAGTGTCGCCAGGCATCATGGGATAGCTCATTTCCTTTTTCATCCTGCCCATATCGAAAAACCCGGTGTCAGAGAATCTGTCATTGACGTGGTTGAATATGCACACCTACAAGGGATGGAATGGTGGACAAGTCAAAAAATTGGTGATTGGGAACAAAAACGTCGCCAGATCCGGATTGTTCATCAAGACAAAAACAGGTTTGGTATAACATCTCCCATCTCAATTAGAAGTGCAACTTTTATTTTCCCGATTGCTGATACCATGAACGATTTCTCCATCCAGATAGATGAATGCTTGATTGACTGGAAACTAATTTCGGTTTATGGATTTAACTTTGCCGAAATAATTATCGATATTCCAGCGAACCAAGAGATCAAGGTTAATTTGTGAAGAACCTAAGAATAAATACGTTATTAATTCTATGAGAGTGTTTCCAGTACAAGCAAACTATTATCAACAATTTGACGCAGACTTCGATTTAGATGTACCTGGTGAAGGATATGGAGGGTGGAAAAAAGCCATAGTCAATTTGTCACTTGATCACACGGCCGTTGTTGTCATGCATGCTTGGGACTGCGGAACGCGTGAGCAGTATCCTGGTTGGTATCGCGCGGTTGAGTACATTCCAAGAGCTGATGAAACCTGCCGCACCGTTTTTCCTGGTCTCCTCAATGCGATTCGCGAATCTGACTTAAAACTTTTTCATGTCGTTAGTAGTGGTGAATACTACAAAAAATATTCAGGGTATCATCGAGCAACTCAATTAACTCGAAATTCCCCTCAGCCCATTGAAAAAGTCGATAGTGATCCAACGCTTGAGAATCTGCGGAAGTTTAGAACCGAAAATGTTTTTGTCGGTTCCCATAATAGCCCGGATGTACGATGCGGTTTTGAAAACCTAGATTTTCCAGAAGCAGCGGAACCTGTTGGTGATGAAGGCATCGCTGAGAACAGCGATCAGCTTTTTGCTTTGTGTCAGGCTGACGGTGTGAATCACCTGATCTATGCTGGTTTTGCCATTAACTGGTGTCTGTTGCTGTCGCCTGGGGGGATGGCTGAGATGCATAAGAGAGGCATCATGTGCTCGGCGTTCCGTCAAGCGGTGACAGCAGTTGAGAACAAGGAAACAGCAAGGAACGAAACCTGCAAAGAGATCGGCCTGTGGCGTGTAGCACTCGCATACGGATTTGTGTTTGACGTTGATGATTTTGTCTTTGGATGTTCAAACCATGCTCGATAAGATAGAAACCATAGAACGACTAGAAGATATCATGTCCTATCCTACAAAAGACGTGGTTAATGCCATGTCGGAGTTGGAAGGAGATCTACTTATTCTTGGTGTTGGAGGGAAAATGGGGCCAACTTTGGCAAAACTGGCCAAACGTGCCATTGACAATTCCAGCATAGACAGTAAAGTAATCGGAGTTTCCAGATTTTCGGTACATGGTATTAACAAAGAACTGAGAAAATCCGGGATAGAAACAATTACCTGCGATCTATTAGACGACGATCAACTGTTCAAATTACCCGACACACCAAATGTGATCTTTATGGCTGGTCGAAAATTTGGTTCAACTGACAACAAGTCGCTGACTTGGGCTATGAACACTTACTTGCCTGGACGTGTGGCTCAGAAATACAGAAATTCCAGAATCATTGTTTTTTCGACTGGAAATGTCTATCCACTGACAATGATTGCAGTCGGAGGTTCTCGGGAGATTGGATCAGTAGATCCAGTCGGTGAGTATGCTCAATCTTGTCTTGGTCGCGAAAGAATGTTCGAATATTTCTCAAACCGCTTTAACACACCAGTTACAATTATACGCTTGAACTACGCAATTGATCTAAGATATGGGATTTTGCTTGACGTGGCCCAGAAAGTTGTCAGTAAGCAACCAATAGATCTGACAATGGGCAACGTCAACGTCATATGGCAAGGAGACGCAAATGCTATTGTTTTACGCGCGTTTACGCTTTGCCAGAGTCCGCCTGCCATTTTGAATCTTTCTGGTCCGGAGAACGTTTCCGTTCGGTATCTGGCGAACCGTTTTGGTGAAATCTTTGGCATCCATCCCATATTTGAATCAGATGAAGCCAAAATGTCTTTACTGACTAATGCTTCTAGATGCCATAAAATTTTTGGTTATCCCCAAGTGTCCTTAGATCAAATGATCGAATGGATAGCGCACTGGGTTCAGATTAACGGAATAATATTAAACAAACCGACAAAATTTGAAGTTCGTGATGGTCGATTCTAGTCTAATATCCATTCAAAAGAAATTTAAAACTAGTCAATAAATTTGAAGGACGTATAATGCGAATCCTTTACATCGATATTGATTCTCTGAGACCCGATCATCTAGGATGTTATGGCTATCACCGAAACACGTCACCAAACATCGACCGGTTAGCTACCAGAGGAGCACGCTGTACCAACTATTATTGTACCGATGCTCCCTGCCTTCCCTCCAGAACCTCGCTTTTCACCAGCCGGTTTGGCATTCACACTGGTGTAGTTAACCATGGAGGATTAGAAGCAGACATCCGTTCACAAGGAACCGAAAGGCAATTTGCTAACAGGGGGCCTTACCGATCGTGGATGTCAGCCATGAAACAAGCTGGTTACTATACCGTAATGGTTAGCCCATTTCCCAATCGTCATGCAGCTTGGCATGTGATTGATGGATTTCGTGAAGCATACGATACAGGAAAGGGGGGAATGGAAATAGCGGAAGAAGCAACACCTACCTTACTCCGATGGATCCGCGATCGCGGTAAAGAGGATAATTGGTTTGTCCATTTTAACTTGTGGGATCCTCATACCCCATACCGTACGCCCATGAAGTACGGCAATCCGTTCGAGGATAATGCTGCACCGGATTGGCTAACGGAAGAAATTATCCAACAACACAGAGCTAGTTTTGCTCCTCACGGGGCACGTGAACTCCATGGTTGGAGCGCCGGTGACGGACGTTGGCCTCGGACACCCAATGAAATTACATCTCGGCAAGATTTCAAAAAATGGATTGATGGTTATGATGTCGCGATCCGCTATGCCGATGACCACGTTGGACATATCCTCAACGCATTGGCGGATGCCGATATACTTGATGAAACATTGGTTATTATTTCGGCCGATCATGGTGAAAACCAAGGAGAGCTAAACGTGTATGGAGACCATCAGACCGCCGATTACATTACCAGCCGTGTTCCGCTAATTGTTGTAGGTCCCGGAATTCAACAAGGACATGTTGATGAAGGCTTACACTACAATATCGATCTAGCCCCAACCATTACAGAACTGGTCGGTGGGCAACCAGCACCCCGCTGGGATGGCCAGAGTTTTTTACCAGTATTAACTCAAGGCAAAAATGTTAGTAGGACTTATTTAGTTGTCAGTCAAAACGCATGGGCATGTCAACGAAGTGTTCGGTTTGATCAGTGGATGCTAATCCGCACTTATCACGATGGGTTGAAGGATTTTCCAGACCTGATGTTATTTGATGTTGAGAATGATCCTCATGAGACCAATAACCTTGTTTCAGAGAAATCGGATGTGGTAGCAGATGGGTTGAGACTTCTTGATACTTGGACGTCGGAAATGCTGTCAAATGTGCCAAATACCTCCGATCCTATGTGGCATGTTATTGAAGAAGGTGGCCCGTTTCATACACGAAACCAGTTGGAGAAATACCTGCAAATATTAAGGGAATCTGGTAGATCTGAGGCAGCTAAAAGATTAGAGTCCAGACACAGTAAGTTTAATTCATAACAGTTAATTTAAGAATTAGAATGAAGAAGAATGGGAATTTGGCTTGGGAGTACCAAAGGAATTTGTGCTGTAACCAAACGCTTTGCTAAAGAACGGGTACCGATCAAAAATCTATCAACTTAATATTTCTATTGGAACCTGTCTATCTGTAGTCAAAGACCTATAAAGGGAAATACATGCCGAAACATATTGGGATAGTTGCGTGTAGTGCCGAAGGTGCTGCGTTATGCTACCGCACTCTGTGCGCAGAAGCACCTGTTCGGATGGGAAAACACACGCACCCTGAAGTGTCAATACATACCTATCCTCTAAGTGATTATATGGTTCACATCCGTTCGGGAAATTGGCAGCAAGTTGCTGAATTGATGTTGTCTTCTGTCCAAAAGCTTGCAGCCATCGGAGCGAAATTGGCTGTTTGTCCCGACAATACAATTCATCAAGCATTTGATCTCGTCACAGAGAAATCACCCATTCCTTGGCTTCATATTGCTGAAACCGTTGCCCAAGAAGCAAAGAACCGGGGATTCCAGAATCTGGCTCTCACAGGCACAAAATACTTGATGACCAGCTTCGTATATCCTAACATCCTTGAAAAATTCGATATCTTATGCCAAATTCCAGAGGAAGATAAACGGGAAAAGATCAATACCATCATCTTTGAGGAGCTCGTCAATGGGATTTTTCTTGAGAGCTCAAGACTTTACTTTAACCAAGTAATTCAAGAGTTTAAGGATAAAGGGTGTGATGCTGTAGTTCTGGGATGTACTGAGATTCCGATTTTGGTTGATCCCAACGATTGTCCCTTGCCAACATTAGATTCTACGCGTTTGTTAGCAAGAGCAACATTAAAAGAGGCGTTAGCATACTAACTTGCTGTGCAAAAATCATATTAATTTAGTTTAGAAAGATGGCTCCTTGTCCGTTATTCAACTTATCTGGGGCTTAATACATCATGCCCAAAATTTATCAGCATTTAATTACTGTGCCGAACGAAGCAATTGACTCAAATGGACATGTCAACAATATTGAGTATATCTGTTGGATGATAGATGCAGCTATAGCACACTCAAATGCTCAAGGATGGTCACCTGAACGTTATAAACAAATAGGTGCTAGCTGGATCGTTCGCTCTCATTATATTGAGTATATCCTACCAGCTTTCGCTGATGATAAGATAGTGATCCACACCTGGATATCCAGTCTCCATAAGATACGTTCCCGAAGAAAATATAAGTTTGTCCGTACGCATGACCAAGCTGTTCTGATAACTGCTGAAACGAACTGGGTATTTTTCGATTTTCAAAGGCAACGACCACGATCGGTCTTGCCTGAAATAAGTGGAGCCTATGAAATAGTACCGGAAGATGAAGAACCATAAATTCAACATGGTATGAGAGGAGCTATCCTCCTCGAAACAAACTGTTCATGTATCCCGAAAAAACACGGCAGAAAAGGCTGTCTTTGAATGAAAAGTTGTGTTAATCTGGGCACGTTCGGTTGATATATAACATTTTATGTATTATGGCATTACTAATCGGAATCATATTCTGTGATTTTGTTATTTCTTTGGTGTCTATATACATTTCCACAAAGCTTTCAGTGTTTTATAAGGAGAGTGCCGTGAAATCAACAAGAATTTTCAGCTTTATCATCACCTTATCGATCATTGGGATATTGATTTTTCCCACTGCCTATGGTGCAGGGAAATGGGAAATTGTAAGGAACGACGATTTTTTGCGTGTTCCCAAAGATGGTGTAGAAGGCGATTTACAGGATGTGTATTGTATTGACCAGAAACAAGCTTGGCTAGTCGGACGAAATGGACTAATTCTATACACCACTGACGGTGGGAAAAAGTGGACAAAAAAAGAAATTAAAACAGAAAACCCAGTGGATTTTTTACGGGTCTATTTTCGCGGGGAAAAACTGGGTTTCATCACTGGTACTTTACCCGCAAGATGGGGGGTTCGGGCAGTTCTCTTCATAACTCAGGATGGTGGATTAACGTGGGAATCTATCGACCCGGGTGTTCGTAGTTATTTGACAGGAATATGGATGATTGACAATAAAGTCGGTTTTATGGTGGGCGCAAATAATGCATACCTTCAGACCAATGACGGAGGAAAAACGTGGAAAGGTAAAGTTGAACGTGTCGCAGCCGGTGAAACACGTCAGAACTTACGGGATGTATCGTTCTCATCTCCAACAGAGGGATGGATTGTGGGGTCATACGGATCCATCCAGCGTACGATAGACGGAGGGCAAAATTGGGAAGATCAAAATTCAGGTGTCGACAATAATTTGAAGGCAATTGCTTTTGTCAATGAAACAACAGGATGGATTGCCGGACAAGAAGGCGTAATTCTTCATACCAACGATAGCGGAGTTACATGGACAAAGCAAAAAACAAATTCTCTCAACAACCTAAATGATATTATTTTTGTCAATAAAGATATAGGTTGGGCTGCTGGTGACTTTGGAACCATCCTGCACACTATCAATGGTGGTCAAACATGGGAGATTCAAAACGCGGGCACCTCAACGACGCTCCTAGCAATTGGTGCCGTAGGCGAAGATCATTGCTTAGCTGTCGGTGAGTGGGGATTAGTCCTAGGCTATACAAAGTAATCTTTGTACCATCGAAATAGGGTCAATGCACTCACGCTATGCATCTCTGAAGGTACTCTCTGCTTTTAATCGCATCTTCTAGCGGTTGGTTAGAAGGTGCATTTTCGAGCAATAAATCTCCTGTGTAGCCTCCTTGACTTAAACGGTGGAGAATTGCCCTAAAATCGATGAAGCCGTCTTTCACTTGGTTTAGAATTCCTTGGCTGTTTTTTTGCTTGAAGTGAACGGAAGTTAAATCTTCCACCTCAACCGCCTGCCAAAAGGTTTCAAGATTCTCAATTGTTGTACCATCCGACTGATAGACATTAGCCTCATCATAAGTTAATAATAAGCTACTTGCCTTAATGAGATCGAGTATTTGGATAGCTGGTTGCTTGGCATTCTCAACTGCAAACACAATCGAATAGCTCGGCAACAGTGACTGGTATCGCAGGAGATTTGCAGCTGCAATTTCTGGATCGTGTTCAACAGGTGATTCAAGGTCCACTAATCGTAATCGCGCTTGATGTGGACATAATAAGTAGGCAAATTGCTTGGCTCGACGGATTTGATTATTATCAGCTTCCAGATTCGAAGGTAAACCCAACCATGAATGCGAGATAGCGTAACTTAAAGTCAAATCCGATACTCTCTTCACAAACTCATTAACTTGGCTAAAAAGAGGTTTATGAGTATCTTTCACAAGTATTTCCCAATCTTTGTGGTTCCATACCGCTTGGCAAATATCTTTCCATTGATCTGCGGTGTAGGCTCCTATAGCCGTTTCGATTTCTTGAATCAAGTTGCCAAACTCTGAATTACGCAGATAGTCACCATCTCGAACTTCCAAATGCTGAAACCCATCTTGTCCGAACTGAACGGCAAGTTCTTGGAACTGATCTCCGTCTTCCATCCGTTTAGCCCATATATTTGTGACAACTCCGAGTTTGTCAAACATCATTTTCTCCTAAGAACTTCTCCGATTTTACATACCGAGGGCAATATTATTTATTCAATCTGAAACTGAATATCAGTTGCAACCTCAGTGAATTGTATCCCTAATATTATCATTTACCGATGCTTCATGAAGATAATGGCAGAAATAGAACGAAACTCAGACTAACGATCATCGGTGCTTCCCAGTTGTAGTTTCTGATGGCGAAAATACGCTTGGTCAGCCAGTTTCTGATTACCCATTTGTTGATAAGCTATGGATAAATTGAGTTGAATTCTTGCGTCGGACGGCTCAAGTTGTGACGCAATTTTCAACTGCTTGATGGCCAATTCGTATTTCTCTAGCATCAAATAGACGCTCCCCAGGCTATTGCGGTAAGTTGAATTTTCGGGATCAAGTTGCACGATTATGGCGTAATGTTGAACAGCTTCATCGTACGCTTCCATATTGACATAAACAAATCCGAGAACCTCATGTCCACGTGAATGGTGTTCAAGTGCTATACACCTACTAAGTGGGGCAATAGCTTCCTGCCATTTTCGGCGTTTCGAATAAATTCTGCCAAGTTGATACCACGCATCCACGTCCTTGGAATCTCTATCGACACGTTGTTGTAGAAGAGTTAATGTTTTGTCTTCCAGATCGATTTCTTGAAATCGCTGCAATATCGAATTGGCTTGATCTATTAAACCGAGCCGCACATAAACATTACCGAGATTGAAGTGTGCCTGTTTATGAAATGGATCTTTATCGATGAGCATTTTAAATTTCTGGACAGCAGATTCATAATTTTCTAAGTGCGTGTAAGTTAACCCAAGCATATACATCGCTTTGACATCGCTAGAATCTACCGTCACCGAAGAGAGCAACTCAGTTAGCGCATCTCGAAATTGTCCTTTCTGAAAGTAAGCAATTCCAAGCCACTTATGTACTTGAGAATCTTTCTGCTTGATGGTATTTGCTTTCTTCAATAATAAAATGGCTTGATCAATTTGCACAAAAATTTCAATTTGCAACTCAGCAAGGGCGCAATAAGCGGCAATGTAATCTGGATCTGCACGGACCGCATTTTGAAGTGCGTTTCTTGCTGGTTGCCACACCCCTTTTTCTTTTAACAACATTCCAATTGAAAAGTGAGCATTTGCTAATGTCGGATCTAACTCAACTGCATGTTGGAAAGCAACTAATGCTTTTTCCTTTTCATTTTGGGATAGAGAGGTTAACCCATTACGATAGTACACATCGGCTTGACCGGCAAAGGAAATAGTCGTAATGATGAAAACACTTATTACATAAATGAAAAGATAAAAACGTCGGGACACAAAATTCCTTGACCCTGATTCCACAATGGATTGGATTCTACCAATTTGATCAAAAAAACCGACTTTGTGTGTCTCTAATTTGGACCCAAAAAATGGACGCATCATGGGATGACTGGCCGTAGTTAGTTTTAAATAATCCGAACAGTACCAGCAAAATGCACGCCGAATTATTTGCCAGTCTTTAATTTCCCCCAGATAACTGATAGCTTATCTAGTGAATCTACGCTTAGAGCGCCTTCAAATCCTTTCTCCATAATTTGATTCACTTCCTCTTCTGTAACGGCATCACTGTAAAAGATAAATTCATCAATGATGCAAGCTGAGAGGAAACCTGTCCCCCTGTCGGTCGCTAGCCATGCGGTTTGCTCTTGATCCGCCAGTTCAAACTTTGGCACATCTTGCGATACTTTTAATTTCCCATCGATATAAATACTCGCCTTCTTGCCGTTGTAAACGTTGGCAATGTGATACCATTGGTTCTTTTTAGCAGTTACCCCACTGACGACATTCCAGTTGTTGCTCCAGCAACGTAGCATATTCCCACCTTCCTTATAAGGCACCAGGCGGTTATTACTCTGATCCTAAACGGAGAAGTAATTTTGTTGCCCACCCAGATCAGTAAATTGAATCCACATGATGACACTAGCTTTGTTTCTCATTGATCCCTTACCAAGCGGAATGGTAACAGTATTCGTCTTTTTGAATTCAAGTGCGTGGCCAAATTTGCCCTTAACCCACTTGGCACCTTTAATTTCACCATCATATTTATTGGGTGAAGAGTCCTTGGCAACATCGCCTACTCCCTCATCTAAAAGCCAAATGCCGATGTTCGATTCAAGACTCAGTTTGCCTTCACTTTTCCCAACAAGGACAAAAAGTAAAGCAACAACAAATGCTGATGCAAATCTACCGATTCTGATGGACATTTTGCTCTCCTTAAACTCTCAATTTGGCAGGATAATTCTCTAGAAAACTACACTAATTACTAGTCTGTTTAACTAGGGTTGCTGGCTAAAAATGGTGGTACCTCCTATCCAAATATTCTATCCACCATTTGAACTAATGGCTTTAAATATCACAAATCCCATTATCCATAATTGGCAAAATAGAAGGTTACCAGTGGTTCTTCCGTATCATTAATAAGGGAATGTCCAGGATTTGAGGGTGCTACCGAAACCGCGCCACCGGGACGTTGTCGGTAAACGTCCCGACCGACAACATGGATACCATTACCTTCTAGCATGTACCACACTTCATCTATATTAGAACCATGACCATGTGTGTCTGGAGTCTGCATCGCTTCGATCCGAACAACGAGAATTGCGTGAGTTTTTATCAGCCCATCGTCTTTACCAAACAGAGGATGAACAAGATGTGTCCAATGTCCTTGACTTAGCGGTTTTTCCCGGTAATTTCTAATAATAGCTTCTTGTCGAACTAACTCCGTTTCTTCCGAAATAGTCTCTTCCAGTATTAAAAGTTCCAAAGGAATGGTAACAGTATTCGTCAAAATATGACTTAATCCGGGCGGTACGATGATGCCATCGCCTTCCTGAACTTCTCGTTTCATATCACCAGCTTCGAACAGCCCTTTACCACCCACAATATAGAAGATCAGTTGTCGATCATCAAAGGATGTCGGTATCGATGAAATCCTCGGTTCAAGATAGCATCGAGAGAAGCTATCAATGTGATTCAGGATTGCTCCCTCATTACCAGAAATATCAGGTGTTTTTTTGGAAAAAATTTCTCGCTTAATAATGTTACCGTGAGTTATGGTCGATGGACATTGTAACCAATGTCGCATTTGCATTTGCAATGACCTCCATTATTTTCGTAAGTATAGGATTGTTGAAGTTACCCTTAGATCTATAGCTGTGTAATTAAACCTCCATCAACTACATAAGCAGCACCTGTAACGAATGAAGCTTTATTACTGGCCAGAAAAAGAACGACTTGGGCAACTTCCTCAGGTTGACCAATCCGCTTTAGTACGTGTGCATCAGCCCATTCTTCTATCGCTTGTTGGGAATTATCAGTTAGTTCTGCTGCAGCACGCAATAGTGGGGTATCAATTGAACCGGGACAAACACAGTTAACACGAATACTGTCTTTAGCAAAATCAATTGCCATATTTCTCGTTAGTGAAATAGCTCCGCCTTTGGAAGCCGAATAAGGGCAAACACGTTGTTGACTTGCAAAACCTTGGACTGATGCGATATTGATCACACTCCCGCTTCCTTGTTTTTGGATTTCAGGTATGCAGTATTTGGAACAAAGAAATATACTTTTAAGATTCACGCCAAGTACCTGATCCCATTCTTCTTCCGTTGTTTCAATAACACTCCCATAGTGTTGAATTCCCGCATTGTTCACTAAGACATCAATTCTTTCAAATGCATTTACTGTGTCTGTTGCAACCTGTTGCGCGTTAGATGCGTTGGACACATCAGCTTGTATAAAGATTGCCTGACCTCCTTTGTCCTGAATAGTCTTGACAGTTTCTTGACCAGCGCCAATATTTATGTCAACAACGGCAATGGATGCTCCCTCTTCAGCAAAAGCGACAGCAATTGCCTTTCCCATCCCCATACCTGCACCAGTTATAATAGCAGCTTTACCTTCAAATTCCATATGCAGACTCCTAGAGTTAACTGTTCCTCGACCCACTAATAAAGTGTGAATGGGTTCAAAGATTGCAAGTTTAATAAGATTTTTAAATCTTCATTTCTGAAAAAACTCAAAGTTTAGAAAACAGACAACTACAGAATCATGGTAATATTATTTCATCTATGGCTTAAGGAAATGCATTAGTCGGTGTGTTATCGAAGTAACTTTTTACATTGGTGTGGACCTTAGGATGATCTACGATCTGATTGGTATCTAACCACTCAACACGCTGATGTTGACTTAGCATTGCAGTTTCTACAACACCGACTTTCCCTACATCGTCCAGTTCAAACAGACATGCGATGCAGACATAGTGTGTACCACAACTGTCATCCCTAAAATTGTTTTCGTAGATGTGGTCGTAGATTCCATTTAGAGTTATTTGATCCGAGGTGAGTCTCAACCCAATTTCATCTTTAGAGATCCTCTCCAAGGCTTCTTTGAGATACTCGTTTTTGTAGACTTTTCCGCCGGGAACGAAAAAACTGCCTTTGGCCGGGTTATTGGTTCTTTCGCCGACAAGCAACTTTCCGTCGTAGATGACCAGTATATCAATAGACACCAGTTGAGTTAAACTGACTGCTTGAAAATATTCATCCTGATCGAGAACTAGCTTTTGCATAAACTTCTTGCCGAGTGAGGGTATGCCTGTTAGAATTTGGGAACACCGACAGTAACTAAAGCCTCGGCAACTTGACCAAAAGGCCGTCCACCAACAGTCAAATCAAGCCCAATAGGCTGGCGTCGACAACAGCTGCCATTCGGTGGTGAGATGGAGATCCGTATCTCTTTTTGTTCTCGCGGTTTCAATTCAACCTCGACCACTTGGCTCTCCCAATCATCCGGACCAACCAACTTAATTACAGCCTTTTCTGGGATCGGGAAAGGATTTAAAATCCATCCCTCAAACTCGGCCTCACCCCCAGCGGGAAGATGTAATTGGTAAGGGTTCAATTTTCCTCCTTGAGATTCAGCACCAAAATGAACGCCATCTTCGTCCAACAACATCAGGCGTAAGTGGACTTCGTCGAACGCATTGGCACCTTTCTCAATTACCTGATACCATTCCGGGCTGGTTTGGTATGGTCTGGTATGGCCCGTCAGTACCCAGTTGGGTTGAAAGTCACGGAGCAATTTCAGCGTCTGCTTATAGCATCCGAGATCTAGGCCATTCTTATAAACATGATTGGTAAACGATTTTGCATCTTTGTCAAAAGGCAACCCGCTTGGGGTGTTGAAGAAAATTTGGTCTCCGGTATGGACAACCCTTTTTCCATCCACCTCAAAGCAAATCAAGGTCGAAAACCGCGTGTGTCCAGACATCGGATAAAGTTGGATTGGGATATTTTCCCAGTAAGTAACATGTTCATTGGGAAGATGACGACTAACTGAAATCGGTTCGTGCCATAGGCAGGGACGATCGTAGTAAGTTGGGTTTTCCAGAATATCTGAGAAGTGTACACCTGCCCAGACTTCGGTACCAAAAACACGTTGCAACATGGGGATACCATTAACATGGTCGTCGTGGAAGTGCGACACCAGAACAGTATCGATTCGATCAATACCAAGCCTTTTCTTCAATCCTTTGATACCATGCAGAAACGGACGTCGATTTGATAGGTGTTGTTTGCCTGGCGACTGGTAGGCTGACATATTGTAGCCATAATCGATGGCCATTACTTTACCACTGTCGCTAATCACAAAGTTGGTCTCTGCACCACTATATTTTGAACGATACAAATGTGGAAGAACCTCCTCAATATCGTCATCATCTGGATCATTCAACTGGTCAATAAAACCAGGAGAAATGCCATCGAGCAGTTTCAAATTATCTCTCAAAAGCTGAAGAGCTTGTTCAGGACGGTCTATTGGCTGCCCCAAGCTGGGTAGCAACATGTCCGGCTTGGTCTCAAGTAACCTATAGCAACTTCGCCACACGTTAACGGCACCAGTAAAATCGTTGTAGTTGTACTGGAGCGGAGCTAAACGTGATGTACACCCCGGACCACAAATCAACTCACCGACAAAAGCTAGACGTAGACCGTTGAAGTCAACCACGTAACTGCTTGCACCGTTAGTGCAACCTGGTGTGGGAACCACCTCCCACTCTAGACCCGCAATCTTCCGCTTTTCATAATCCATCATCCAATCTGAAACCGGAATCGGGCGAACAGGTGCAAAGCGATCCCAGCGATTGTCATAGGAGTTCCAGATCTGCCGCTCCCGAAAATGCTGGTCCGGATCTATCAGATATTCCTGATCCCAATACGGCCCCAAGATTTTAGCTCCCGCATTTTGAAGACGAATGGCACCATCAGTATGATCCCTAAAGTGATGGGTGAGGAGAACAACCAATGATCCGCCTTGAACCACTTCATCGAGATGATCAGCAACTAAACCTGTTCCCGCGTTAACTAGGACTGTTCCCTTAGACCCTTGAATGGCATATACACAGCAACTATCTTGAAAAAGGAAAACCCCATCATGAACTTTTTGCCAATTAGATAGCTCCATACTACACCCTTAAACTCCTTGCTATGACGCAGATCAAACTCGTTGGTATTGCCTTTTATTTATTGAATCAACTATAAGTTCATGTACAGACCAAAGGAAATCGGTCACACGGAAATTTCATTCGCCTGACCAGCACCGTTTGGGGTCCGGATATCTTCTGCCAAAGCCCGTACCTTCCTCCTCGTGGCGGTGGCGTTAGACTAAAAATGACCAAGGCAACAACCAATGTTGCGGTGTATTAGCATCTGGATTGATAAACTTAAAATAGATAACATCTCCATCAGTAAAAGCGAGGCCAACGATGTACCAGCAACTACACCTTTCTTATTCATACATCTGAAATCTACTTGGGCCAGATCGCTTGTAGGACCATTTCGACCAAATCCACAACTCAATTATAAGCCAAAAATAACAGACGAAGAGCGATTTTTTCAACTCAGATCTCCGTAATCTGTGAGTTGTTTATTTTATTTCTTCGGCAGCTTCTTCGACCCGTTGCAAGTCAATGGGCTCAGAAAACCCCATATGGAAGGCGAGAAACCACATCACAAATACGCCATAGACCAGAAAAACCAGCTGCCACACCCATAATGACGGCATACCAAAAGGTACCCAAAGCGCTGGTGTATTGGGATCGGAAAAAAGTGAATTACCTATTGTAGCAAACGGACCAAAACCCACCAAGAACCAGATTAATGTCAAAACCCAAGCCAAGTTAACTTTCTTTTTCCGTTCCGGACTCATACCCGACACCATCTGTAAAAACTGGTGTTTCTTTTCTTTCATCCTTATTGTGTCTTCACTATCGGTTGTAAATCTAGAAACTAATATGGTAGTGACCAGGTTGAATAGTATCCCCCAGCCGGCACTATGAATTGTAAGAGGATATGCCCCCCATGGAACTCCAAAAATTCCAAACCAAGCTGATGTTTTGTCCGTAAGCGTCACAGCAATCAAGCCAACAACCAATCCGGCTACGACACCTCGTCTTGTGAACCCCTTGTAATAACAAATACCAATTAAAGCAGGGTACATTTGAAATCCATAAGCAACCGCCAACCCGCCTAACATTACAATAGCCTGAGTAGAATTTGCAGCTACAATCAAAGCCGCGCCAGCAACAAGGATAACAAAAATGCGTCCGCTCATTTTCTGCACATGATCTGAGGCATCTGGTGCAAAATATTTCGCATAAATATCTCGGGTAACCATAGCACTAAATGTGGACATATATGCCGCACCAGTGCTCTGCATAGCAGCCAATGCACATACAGCCAATAATCCTACTAACCAAGGTGCCGAACCTGAAAGCAAATTAATTAATTGAGGAACAAGATTTTTGTCATCAGCACTCGCAAATGTACCATTTTTTATGAGTACATGACCGCCGATCCCCTGAAAAATAGTGAATGTAAATAAAATTATACCTATTACAGCGGATGATGCAGCTACTTGTTGCCAGCGAAACGACCGGCTGGTTTTATTGGCAAATGCCCACATAGAAAATGCTGGGGAAGACTGAATACCCATTAGTGCAAACATGTAGGTCATACACATGAGACCTGTCCAAGGACCACCAATTGCCTTTGATCCAGCAGATACAAATTGCATACTGCCGGGAATTGCAATTGTCGATGAATATCCAGCAGGCGTCAGATTTTCCCCATT
The DNA here is from genome assembly GCA_012963885.1 of Candidatus Poribacteria bacterium. Classification (GTDB taxonomy): domain Bacteria; phylum Poribacteria; class WGA-4E; order WGA-4E; family UBA9662; genus UBA9662. The sequence goes on from DTUY01000356.1 coordinate 15,896, forward strand.
AGCAATATCACTCTTTACAATATCCGCTAACCCAGTCACTAAACCCGACCAGCCATCAGAATAATGAATTGCAATACCTCCGAGAACAATCATACCCAGTGCCAGCAAAACACATTGGGCACAATCCACATAAGCCACGGAGCGCAACCCACCTGATGCCACATATGTCACGACGATTGCTGATAGCGCAAACATACCAAAATTGACGCTGACTAACCCATCGGTGAGGACATAAAACAAATCGCCTGAAGCTCTGAGCTGTACTCCTAAATAGGGAACACTAAATAGGAACGCGACCAGTACTGTCAGTAATCGAATGGCATCACCACCATAGTAGTCACTATACATCTCACCAGGTGTAATATACTTGTATGCTTTACCTAAAACCCATTGGCGGCGTAAAAACAAAACACCGGTGAAAGGAATT
>DTUY01000357.1 GCA_012963885.1 Candidatus Poribacteria bacterium
CTCAGAACTAACTACTGATACCGTATAATACCCGACGCTTTGTCTGTACCACCGTGACTACCAGGTAAGTGATAGATTGAGCATACAGCACATCAACAGAATAGTTCAAACCCAAGACACCGTAGCATTCTTTTTCTTCGACCGTTAGTTGACAGGTGACTCAACTTTCCGCTATTTGCAGCAATTCTTCCATGTTCGTTGCAAGATCACGACAGCCCACTTTCGAGCAGGCTACGCCAGTTGGTTTGAAGTCAAAATAGGAATTATAAGGTCAGTAGTGCAAGCTTACTTAGAAAATCCCTGTTATCAATTAGCACCAACTGCGTAACTCCTATATAAGTTTACTGATTTGGTGTATGATGTTAACAAATTCTCTGGTTATGGGACACAGTAACTATTGTAATAATACTAAAAATTAAGTAAGGAGGAAATTATGAAAACATGTATGTTTTGTCTCGTACCGGTATTTCTGCTGACAACTATGGGGTCCATGGCATCTGGTGCTGATATAATGGATGGTGTTGTAGGTGTTTGGCTTTTTGACGAGGGGTCTGGAAAAAAGGTCGGAGACTCATCCGACAATAAACTGCACGCTAAGTTTGATCAGGGTAAACCTAAATGGGTGAAAGGCAAATTTGGTGGAGGTCTTGAGTTCGATGGTGAGTCTCAGGTCACCGTTCCAGACAATAAACTGATGCATTTGAAGTCATTCACTCTGACAGCTTGGATGAATAGTCCCAAAATATCTGGTAAATGGCAGATTCTTGCCTCTAAAGAAAATCGTGGGGTTGGTGGGAATAGAAACTATGGGCTGTTTGCCCACATCAACACGGGGGTGATGCACTACTCCTTTACCACGGGTGGGTGGAAATCCTTTGATGGTAAAACAGTTGTCACTGATGGCAAGTGGCACTATATTACCACTACCTATGAAAGGCCTGATTTTACCCTCTACATTGATGGTAAAGTTGATGCTCAGGTAAAACCAGATACCGACCCAGACATGCCGGAAAACAAGTTTTTCATCGGTGGATGTAATATTGGAGATTACTGGATGACAGGTACTCTCGATGATATCGCTGTCTTCAACCGAGTTCTGTCAGAGAAGGAAATCAACCAACTGATGAAAGATGGTTTAAAAATCAGTCTTGATGTTGAGACGAAAGAAAAACTGGTTACGACTTGGGGCAGACTCAAACAAGTTAATTAACCTTGTCGCGCTGATAGAAGATTCCTTTTGGTCTGGTTGACCTTCTGGCTGTGGAGCCTACGGAAAAACTGACGGTGACTATGGCGACAGATAGCACGTAGGGATCTATTTGGTCGTCTTTCTCATTATCCACGTGATTTCTCCTTTTTCATTCCCCTAGTTTCTACCTCAGATGATGTCTTAGTCATACTTCCTCCTACTTTGTCTGCTTTGTACATAAGTTTTAACTTAAATACAACCTAACTCCCTCAAGACTTTGTTAGAAATATAGCGGGCTAGCTTGCTTCTCAGAACTAACTCTACTGATTCTACTGATCCCCGTACAATTGATACGTGTCAGTCAACAGCGGTATAGGTCGCCACTTCGTGGCTTGTAAAGGAACCAATGTTAATCTAATCCTGACACACAGCGAAAGCCGCAGGAGTAGTGCCTACCAGACGGATCGAGGTAGCCGCGGGAAGCAACACGCAGGGAGAGCGCATTGAGGCTCCAAGCCCCCCACGCAACACTTTGGCGTCTTTATCACCATCATACCAATCCTGACACTATTCTACTACATTTCCCGCCATGTCAAACAAACCATAACCATTCGGTTTAAAACTAGCTACGGGTGCTGTTTGCAAATCCCACTTATCCTTGCCACCAATACCAGAATAATTAGCATAGTCTCTCGCAACACTTTCATCAACAGAATCACTCCAAGGAAATCCTTTACCAACTAATCCACCACGCGCAGCAAATTCCCTTCTGCTTCAGTCGGGAGCTCTTCAACCTCTAAAATTTATGATGTAACTTAACTAGAAGAAAGAAATATGCAATTATAGGGGGAAAGAAAACGTTAAAAGGAAAGTAAGTCTTCTTTTAAAAGTATCGCTCTCTTCAGAAAGCATTTTCTGTCCAAGGGGTTGCATCAAGTTGAATTGGACAACGGATCTGTTCCAGAAACTGACACTGGTGCCAAAGAGGAGTGAATTTACTATCAAGCCTGTGTTAGGGTCCCTCTTTCCATCCCAATAGCCATAATGTTGGTATGAACCAGCATAATGTGTGTTTAATGCCAATGAATTTGAGATACGATATCGAACACCACAGTTATAGTTAAGTTCGGTTGGTGCACGATAGGCATTTCCATTTTCGTAGAATGGAAGACGCCCCGTAAAAGAACCGTGTAAAGTAAAGTCATTAAGAAATTTTATACTGTGCTGCAACTTTATTATTGGTACGAACGTACCAGTGCCGAACTGAATATGAAGATGCTTTCTGCCTGCATCACCAAGTCTATATGGATCCTCTTCTATCTTGCCAATTGGCAGACTCATTCCTAAAGAAAAAACCGATTTCCCTCCCAAATGAAGGAGGTTGCCTGGATAGTAATCAACACTAAACTCGAAGTCACTTAATCCAGTGTATGTCTCAGTTCGATGATGTATGTCGCGGTTTGCTAAAATGGCGTCTCGATCTTCTGGTGTTTGGTTTCCTCCCAGAAAATCAACCTCTGCTTCTTGGTTCTTAATATCATATGGCAGATCCAATGACAGAGCCAAAGTGTCCCGCATGAAGTACCGGATTCCAAGTTGGATTCGGGTGAAATCGAGAGATACTTCGTGCCTGTGCAGGGGACTAATATGCTTAATTTCACCATTTGGCGCCAGTCCTCGATCTTCGAAATGGCCTCCTCGAGAATCCGGACTTCTTAAAACATTCAGGGAAAAATTTAGACGTTCAATTTTTGAGGCCGAACTGACCTCTCCCGTCTCCACGCGAGGAAAGACGGGGTTGCTTCAAGCACTGCAGCTATCTTGTGCTTTAATACAAACTTGGCAAAACCAAAGAGCAATTATGAACAGGAAAGTGAAGGCGTTTTTCATTAGTGACTGTTTCCTTTCTAGTAACATGGTTGGTAGTTAAAGTTACAAAATTGTGTTTCATACTCTCTTCCATTTAGAATTGGCCATTCTTCTGAAAATAGGACTCCTGCAGATATTGAAATTGCAAAAGCAAATCGTCATGATTTGAGGTAAGAGTGTTTATAGATGCTTGGTACTGCGTTGGAGTTGCATTATGATTGGCAGGATGATCCAATGACAATTCCATTTGGGAAAGATTCGGAGCATCCGCTGGTAAAATTCAACATAGCAATAAAGAAAAAAAGTGAAATAGATTGCCTGGTGAAATATCGCATAAAAACCCCTCGTTGAAATCCAACTACATTTGAAAATTGAAGATGAAATTGAGATGTATGGAGAATAAAACTCAAGAGAGGAAAATCGGAGGGGCTCGAGATAAGAATTGGTTAATGAATAATTCTTTGCTTAGAGGAGGAATACATCTGAGGCGGAGAACAGAACAGGAGTTGACATTCAAGATCGTTGGGTGTGTTGGAATAGATCCGGCAAAGGAGAGGTGAACTTTGGTAAGTTGTACAGAAACTCGATACTTATTACTGTTGACGAATGTTAGTTGAGTTAAACAACAATGTGTGCTGCCTTTCCCCTGATCTTCTTGCGGTAGTTGCTGTGAATGACAGCAGTTTGAACTACTGTCCTGTACCTGGGGTTGAGACCAAAGTAAATCAGCAGCCGGCACAAGACAATCTTTTGCACCTGAAGTTGAACACAATACAGAACAGATAAAATGAACTGTCAATATTGCTAAAAGAAGAAGAGTGCTAATGTTTTTAAACTTCATGTTTTCGGAAATCTATACTTTATTTCTTCAGATAATATTGATTCGAGCTTCGCTAAAACTGTATCTGATTTTAAGTACAAAATCAAAATTTTCTCTTGTGTAGTTGATAGGAAGGTGACGCTACAGATAACGAATTTTAGTGATTGGATAGATTTAATCAATGGACTTTTTTTCTAATCATCGTCTCATACACTTCTTAAATTATCTGATTGATGAATGTATCTAGACAAACACAAAAAGATTTGGTAGCAGATTACAAGCAACAACAAATTTGAGCCTGTACATAAGTTTTAACTTAAATACAACCTAACTCCCTCAAGACCTTGTCAGAAATATGGAGTACTTGCTTGCTAGTTGACTATCTTTTCAGAACTAGATACTGATACCCGTACATTACCCGACGGTATGCACCGCCGTCGGGATTCATGTTCCTTGACTGCTTTCAGTGCTTCTTGGTGTTCCTATCTGCTTTAATGCTTCTGCCTCATTAATACGAACACCTGCTTTCTTATACCCTACTTTTTTGATTAGATTTTCAACCTTTTGTTCTCGGCTTTCGCATCCACCAATCCACAGACCGACCAACCCAACAAAAACATACATAAC
>DTUY01000358.1:0-2250 GCA_012963885.1 Candidatus Poribacteria bacterium
GTAGCCTGCATGAACTGTCTGTAACGAGCATTAGTTACCGGATAGGTGTCAATAAGGTAGGGGGCAAGGTACACGGGGTGGATCGTCCCTTCATCTGCATCTCCCATCAAAAATTCTCCGGCGGGGATTAAGACCATCTTCACATCATCCTTGGAAGCAAGCTTGGTTTTCTGATCAACTTGAGAGGATTCATCGCTTATGCATCCGGTCGACAGCGAAAAAAAACAGCACAAGGCGGGCAAAAACCATTCCAGAGAGATGGAGTGCTTCCCAATTTGTGTAGTTGACCTGTTTGGACCTCCCCCAAGTATGGTGATATTGGCCATCAGATGTCTGAGCAGCAATAATGCCATTACGAATAATTCCCACTAGAGAAAAGAGTTATCACTTATTTTAGATGGTTAGGAGACCTCTAGGATGGTTTCCCTAAGCACCTCGAAATTTTGAATTGTCTCCGATTCAGTCACTGTAGACGGTGGACCGATAGCAATATGATCGCTCTTTACTCCGTCAACTGTTCCTTGCCAACCTGGCATAGGAGTCCCTTTTCAAAAGCTGAACTGACAATCGGCGAAGTTACACCTTCAGAGGGAACGAAAGGCGTTTTCTTTTCTTTATCTGCTACAAACTCAATACCGATGAGAACTCTTTCCCCCGGATCTGTCTGACGGTTGGTAATACCTGAAAAGGTATCATTTTTTAAGCATGGCTTTTTCCTGCAAAGCGCATCGAGAAAAAAGATCATGTTTTTCGATATAATTTTGCAGAGCGAGCGCAACGGAGCACGAAAGGAGGATTTCCTCCGTGAGTATAACAAGGTGTCTAATTGTATCTGAGATTTTTAAAAAGGAGAGACAACTAAATTAAGGAATTGCTAGGTTGACTCCCCCAGGAAACAGCTTGTTTATCACCTCTATAGATTGGTATTAAATGATTTGTAGTGCTGGCGGTCTCCTCCACCCAGCGAACCCAATCTGGACGGTTGGTGATATGATCGCTGATTAGTGCGTGGACTTCTACCGGTAGTTGGTTGTAAGCAGGCCAGTACCAGATAGTCAACACTGTGCGGCGTTGTCCGCTTTGGTTGGCATGGGAGGAATGTAACAGACGAGAGTCACCAATAACCAGATCTCCTGCTTGGACTTCGACATCAATCTCGCCTTCGGCCACTTGCAAAGCAGGATGCTTCAGATCAGTAGCCCATCTGACACTGTCAGGGACACGTCCTTGTCGGGGTGATTTTCGATCTAGATCATGCAGGGCATGTCTTTTTAAATGAGAGCCTGGGATCACTCGCAAACAACCGTTATGCCTATTAGTATCAACCAGATAGTACATCAGGAAATACTGTTGTGGCTGTTTAGAATAGCTGATGGGATGGTCCCAAAGTACGCCGTCTTGATGCCAGTAGAGCTGTGGACTGTAGGCTGGTTTGCTAATAACATAACCACTCCAGACCTTTGGGTCTTCAAACCCTAGTTTGGCTAGGGCCGCTAAAGCCTCTGGATAAGTGATCAGTTGGCTAAAAGTAGGATGGGGAAATTTAAAGTAGGGTATGATACAGCCCTGAGAACGGTTATTTTCGAAGTGTTCAGGTTCTTCCTGATCAATCATCCATTGGCTCATTTGATTGAGCTCGGAGACCATTTCGGTTGGCAGCACATTGCGGAAAACACAGAACCCTTGGTCGATAAGCTGTTTTCGTTTCTTTCCATTGATACTAATTGTCAAAAGATTACCCGGTTGAATCGAAATGATAAATCGGTTAAGTTAAACAAAGTTTCTCACCTGTAGAACCATCAAATAGATAACAGGCGAACAGTATAGATGTAGCAGATGAAAAAAAGATAGTAGTTTTTTTCATCTGATTTTTAAAGTCACAGGCGTTGATTTACCAACACAGACAGCATCCAACCAGTGGGTTTTAGGCAAGTTGCGAATCGATCGCTTATATTTGGTACGCCCACTGGTATCTTCCTCGACAGGCAACCCGGTTGCTTCCAGACGACGCTTAATTTCTTTTCGCGTTTGATTAACACGGACAACGTTTTTCAATGACAATGATTTTTCAGCTCTTTTCTGAACTTCTGGATACCCGCAACGGCTGTTTGATTACCTTTTTTTAGGTTACATGGTCGACACGATAAAGTTAGATTACTAACCCGATTCGATCCACCTCGTCTACCACCAACTGGCACGATGTGTTCAACTTCCATCGGCACATTCCTAACCCCACAGTAGATACAGGTC
>DTUY01000358.1:2350-4473 GCA_012963885.1 Candidatus Poribacteria bacterium
GAAGCTACCTGCAACAAATTTGTCGAGTATGAGACCTAAGAAAAAAGGAGCTAATTCTCGGTGAGTTTTTGAGCCCCTAATCTAAGAACAATTGACTTTGCCAGCCACTTTTTATGGTGCCTTAAGTTGACGTTAACTTACTGAGTCGACGATCTCGTCATAGTAAAAATAGGCACCACCACTTTGTATTTAACCGTCTGAAAAATTTCCCTCCGTTTCTTTATGGAAGTTTGAATTCAGGAGCTTTATCAATGTCATCATGTTATATTCAAGGTGGATTTTCGTGCGCGGTCGAGTGCGGTATAGGACTTTAGCACTGCTTCCCAAGGATCATAATCAGGCTGTTTCCAAATCATCCCACTTACCTCAACCGTGATAGGAAGCATCACCTTATGACTTGCTAGAACTTTGAGGTACTCAACAAGATTGAGGTTCCCTTCACCGGGCAGTAAGAACCGGAGCGTTCCATTCTCATCGTAATATCCGTCCTTGATGTGAATGTGTGCTGCGTATGGAAGACAGAGCTTGGCACAATGCGCCATATCCATCCCCTGAACGTGAAAGTGACTTATGTCGAAGTTAAGTCTAAGTGTATCATGGTTCGTCTGTTTTATCAGCCAATTGGCTTTCTCCGGAGTATCGAGTGCACCACCGACATGCGGTTCGACGGCCAATACCACATGGGACTCACGTGCGATTTCTGCAAGTTCAATAAGCATTTCCACGATCCGATCCCGGCCCGATTCCCATTCTGGATGACCACCTCCAAGCGTTGCGGTGACAATGGATGCACTATCCGTCCAGTTCAGATCGCGCGCAAGTTCGCAGGTATCACGGAATTTGGAGAGGAGGTTCCCACGCAATGTTCCCTCCTGGCAAAGTCCAAGTAGCGTAAGTACAGCCGGAGGTGGAAATCCGAGATGATTGATTTTGTTCCGGAGCACTCCTCGATCTGATTTCGTGAGTTTATCCGGTGACGTGGGCCAACCATCTGCCGTGGTAATTTCGATCGCATCGTAGCCAATATCCTTAATACCTGAGAGTGCATTATCGACATTTACATCTCTCATTCCATAGGTGCCATACCCTAGCTGGATATCATTCATAGTGGACACATTAATTCCTCCAATCAAAAATTGCACCGAGAACCTCGTTTTGATGATTAATGAGGTCTTGGTATGCCTCTGTGGCGTTTTCCGGGTCGTATACACGTGAAACGAGGGGATCTGCTTTGAGTTTGTTTTCGATCATCAGACGCGATAGAAGCCTGCAATTCTGTTCCATACTATGTTTAGTGAAATCATTTTCCTTTATTGGAATCTTCCACTCATGTGCACCTAGTAAAGTCAAATCGCCCCCTGGCTTCCACAGATGCACTTTTTCTAGAAACGGCGTGATGTTAGTTTGACACTCACCACGTGGTGAGCCAACAAATACAAACCTGCCGCTTCGTCGTGCATAATTGACGGCGGATGTTGCTACAGCTGGCACACCGGTACATTCAAGAATCGTGTCAGCACCTTTGTTGTCCGTCAGTTCCATAACACGTGCATTTGCGTCCTCCTTAGTTGGATTGATTGTTGTGCTAATACCACATAACCGAGCAGTTTGTAAGCGTTCATCAATAATATCGATTAGGATTGGATACGCCCCGGACAGTGCCGCCAGTTGTGCTGCGAACTGGCCGACGAGTCCCCCACCAGTAACTACCACGGTATCTCCCAACTCCAGACGACTCGTTTGTACACCGGTCATCGCCACTAAGGCCATGCCTAGCATAGCAGCAATTGGTTTTTCAAGTTCATTCGGGAGTGGACACACGAGTTGTTGGCCAAGTGAATGGCTTTGATGATGAATATGGCTGAAAACAAGATCGCCAATGGCAACGTGATCTGCATCAGTGCCAGTTGCGACAACATGTCCAACCGCACGGTTACCAAGATGAAGGGGATAGGATACCTTCTGAAGTCCGCTGAGTTTGGCTACTTCAGTACCCGCACTAATGCAGCTGTAGAGAGTCTGGATCAGGACATCGCATGGACCGAGCATAAACGTTTTCGGCTTTGTTTCGAGTTCAACCTGATTGATCCCTTTAAAAACAATGCTTCGCAGCTCTACTTGTT
>DTUY01000359.1 GCA_012963885.1 Candidatus Poribacteria bacterium
TCACTGAGACCCGTCTGATTACCCCATACACGAGTTATCTTTTGCGCGGGTTTCAGTGAGACTTTTAATAGCGTAAAACTTTTACTTCAAAATAATCATCTTGGTCATCGTCTATCAGCCCAACGCCAGCAATTAAACCCGATGCGTTTTCGGTCGCTGATATCGCGTCTACAAACCGTCTATGTGCTTGATTGACAGATTCATCCAAACCTTGATCTTGGGAATCAACCATACTCATCCTCTATCCATGCCGCCACAACCTGTTTACTTTGACACCCAGATATGGGGCCACTAGGTAGAGCCATGTCACATCAGTGTTGGCTTAGAAAATGTCAAGCTATTCCTCAAATAGGCGACCTTGCAACAGTTTTTGACCCTCTTTAACTGCTTGATCCATGACTTGCTGTGCATTGGCTTCCCCAGACCATTACCGAATAGATCATTGCTGGCTGTATCTCCCAGAGCTTTGAACAATTGGAAGGCCTCCTCTGGGTGTTTGGAACTGGTGAAAATGCCTAAAGAGGAACCACAGATGATGGTGGTTGGTTGCTTAAAATAGGGCAACACGCCCATGCCCCAATCAAAGCCCATTTGGCTGAGGCCTAGTGTCTGCCAATGCCCGCTAATCTCCATGGCTACCTTACCTGTTTGCAACATAAAGGAGGCAGAAGGCATCGATTGTAGCGTCGAAGGGGTGGGTGCCACATGATACCGGTAGATTAAATCCTGTATTTGCTGCAGAGCCTCGACCGCCGCTGGCTGGTTGAGTAGCAATTTCTGGCCATCGTCACTGGCTACTTGGCCACCATTACTATAAATGAAGGGTAGCGCAAAGAGCATCGATTGAGGAAAAGCCACCGCATAAGTGGTAATATGTTCGGCGTTAAAATTGGGATTGGTGGCATCGTAACCATTTCGGTCAATGGTTAGCTTTCGACAGATAGCGACAAATTCTTCCCAGGACCAAGCCTCTTCCGCCGTGGCGGTCACGTGGCTCGCGGGGGTAAAGAGCTGGCAGTAATTAGTTCAATCAAATCAGGCGCATGGCACCCAAAAGGTGGGGCTCACCGTATAAGCCAAATTCTCAGTGGTAGGCTTATCTCAAAAGATACTTTAAAATGATTAGCTATCATGCTAGAATGCACCTCATCTCTCAATTCTAATGTTTCTCAGAGGAATACGTCATGTTCAGATTTGAGTTGGCTGCAGCCATGTTAACTATGATTTTCTCAATTTGTCTGATGACCTTTTTTCCACAGACATTTGTCTCGGCAAAGGAAATCGACCAAAACACAATCTCACTTTGGACTTTCGACGAGGCTAAAGGAAATACCGCCGCCGACTTGTCAGAAAGGGGACATAACCTCAAAGTCGAAGGCAAATCCAAATGGATTAAAGGTAAATTTGGTAATGCCCTATGGTTCGATAAGGACGCTTTTGTTGCCTATAATCCCGGTAAAGCCATCGAGGACTTTAGTTTTGAAAATGCATTTAGCTTTGAATTTTGGATCAATATCGAATCAATAGTACCCCAAACGGTTTTTGGGCTTCCAAGGAAGGAAGGGGAGTACGTTTCTGCTTTCCGCAAAGAGGCCAAAGGATGGTGGGTGGATTCCTATATCAACAACGGCGGTTGGGTCAAAGCTACATCGGCGGATATCAGCAACTATGGGGAATGGCACCATTACGCTACAACATTCGAAGGGAAAGAAATCAAGGTTTATATTGACGGGAAGCAGACCGCTGTTCTTAAGGCCAAAGGACCGCTGAACAAAACAGGGGCTCCTTTTCGTTTCTCCAATAGTTGTTGTGGAGGACGGTTTTTTGTGGGGGCAATTGATGAGATGCGCGTCTCAAATATTGCTCGCACAGAAAAGGAAATCCAAACCTTGATGGAACTCGGTGTTAAAGGGTTTCTAGCAGCTGCCTCAAAAGGGAAACTAACCACTACTTGGAGTGAAATAAAAAACAATAGGGCGTACAGCGACTAGACCTGAGATTAGAAAAGGAGGTCGATCGGTTAAATTGATTCGGTTATGATTCAATTGCCAGCTAGTTATCTCCTCTTCACTTTCTGCTGGTCTTGTTCAACCGACGCATCCTCCAGACATGGTTTCTAGGATTCAATGTGGATGGTGAATTCTGACCGCCCCGAACTGAAATTTCAGATTCTGTTTGGCCATAAAATCTCCCATTTTTTTGACTTGATGATCTTGGGAAATTGCCTATTGTTGTTCATTTCGTCTATCCGCTGGTCTAAACTATAAGGTGATTGAATTCGTTCGCTTTTTAAAATGTCTCTTTTTTTCTGTTGGATGAGAAAACCAGTTTGCATTCACCTGTCTTGCCCTCCAAAAAAGATTATCCCGCCAATCCATATATAGGTATTGCATTCGGAGTCCTCCTTATTCCGCTAAACACTTACTGGATTGCCCAGCTAGAGGTTGTTCGGTATACACACCCCACCTTAGTCGTTCCATTCTTCAACGTTATCTTCATCCTTCTCTTTTTTACTATTTGTAATCAGGTCGTGGTAAAGATTTGGCGAAGACCCCTGTTAAGTCAGCTGGATCTGATCACCATCTACTTGATGCTAAGTGTTTCCTCGGCTATTGCCTCAATAGACTTTTTGCAGGTTTTAGTTTCCAATATGGGACATGCTTTTTACTTCGCCACTCCGGAGAATGAATGGAAAACTCTTTTTTGCGATAGTCTGCCATCTTGGTTGGTAGTCAGTGACAGTGACGCACTGGAAGGTTATTATAAGGGTGGTACAACTCTCTACTCTCCACATCACTTTAAACCATGGATTGTGCCAATCCTAATTTGGACCGGTTTCATCTTGGTTCTGCTCTTCATGATGCTCTGCCTTTGCCGTATTGTCCGTTGGCAATGGATTGAGAAGGAGAAACTTACCTATCCGATCATTCACCTGCCGTTAGAAATATCAGCGGGAAAACCGTTTTTTTTTCGCAATAAACTGATGTGGATAGGATTGCTCTTAGCTGCCTTGATTAGTCTAAATAATGGTCTGCATTTCTTTTTTCCTGCTCTTCCAGAATTTCCTGTTAAGCGGCATGCAATTTCACACTTCTTCAACGAGAGACCTTGGAATTTGATGGGTAGTGTGAAACTTTCGTTTTACCCTTTTGTGATTGGGGTTAGTTTTCTGATTCCTTTGGATCTTCTATTTTCGTGCTGGGTTTTCTACTGGTTATATAAAGCTGAACGGTTACTTATTGGGTCAATTGGTTGGCAAGGTCTCAATCGATTTCCGTATCAAAACGAACAGGCTTTTGGTGCGGTTGTGAGTTTGACATTTTTTTTGCTTTGGATGGGGAAGGCCCAGCTGAGGGATGTGGTCTTAACAGCGAGGAAAAAAGAAGGTTCAAATCCCCCATCCGAACGTGTTGCCGTGTTTGGTTTGATTGCCGGATTTCTGTTTCTACTATTGGTTTCAACACGGGTTGGAATGTCAATAGCAGTAGTCCCGATATTTTTTGGATTCTATTTTCTAATTTCGTTTTTTATTACCAGAATGCGTGCTGAACTGGGGTTGTGTGTGCACGGATTGGGCGGTTTAGAACCGCGACGGGTTATTCTCGCTGGTATTGGAACTAAAGCTCTTAGTAAAGAGACATTGGTTGCTTTTTCACTCTACGGTTTTTTCAATCGAGTGTATCGAAACCATCCAATGCCCCACCTGCTTGAAGGATTCAAAATGTCGGTGATGGTAGGTTCACCTGCAAGGTGGCTCACTTTGGCGGTACTACTGTCTGTTCTGGTGAGTTCGGTCGTGGTTTTCTGGGTTTATCTCGATCTGTATTATCAGTTTGGAGCATCGTCTGGTTATTTTGGAGTCTGGACTTTAGGCTTTGGTCGTGAAACTTTTACTCGGCTTCAAAACTGGATCCTTTTTCCAACTGAGACTGATCATGCTGGACTTTCGTTTATGGGTATTGGTTTTCTGATTGCCTCAATGCTAACATTTCTGCGAATGCGTTTTCTTTGGTTCCCATTGCACCCACTTGGTTATGCGATGGCAGGAGATTGGGGCATGTCCAATCTGTGGAGTTGTTTTTTTACCAGTTTTTTACTAAAGTGGGCCATCTTTAAATATGGAGGGCTGAGGTCTTATCGAAACGCAGTGCCTCTCTTCTTAGGAATGGCATTGGGAGATCTGACAGTTGGCAGCCTTTGGAGCCTAATTGGGGTGTTTATGGATGAAACCATATATCAACCGTTTCCCTAAACTAACTTGAACTTTAATAAGAAATATCTAGGTTGAAAATCATTATATTTTGTGTGTCTATCCCTTAAATTCCTTAGAAAACCACCGTCATGTAACCATAGTATGACATTTTTCTCTGGTTTAAGTAGGGCTATGGTTTAACCCCAAACTAAAGTAGGAAAGATTTAGGTAGGTTTTCTATCGTTGTTTCTGTGGATTAGGTATCTC
>DTUY01000360.1 GCA_012963885.1 Candidatus Poribacteria bacterium
GCGCCCGACCATGAATTGAATGAAACCCATAAGTATTCATATAGTAAGGGAAACGGCTTGAGCAACCAATTCCTGAGATGAAAACAAGTCGTTCTCGCGGAATGCCAAGATCAGGAAGGACCTTCTGAGTCTGTTTCAAAATGGAATAATCGCCACAACCAGGACACCATCTTTTATCTTGATCAGATTCAAAATCTCTGTTGGTAAGGGTAGGAACTGCGGCAAGAGGGGAATTTGTTTCAATTGCTTTCCCAACTCCGGAGCGGAATTTTCTTTTCACCAAATTCACCTTTCTAGAATTTCGTCGATTTTACTTTCAACTTCATAAACGTAAAATGGCTGTCCCTGAATTTTGTTGAAGCCTATGGCGTCAACGAGGTAACGAGCACGAATGATGGTTATTATCTGACCCAAATTCAACTCGGCAACAACTACTTTTTTAAATCGGTTTATAATATCACCCAGATCCGCAGGAAGAGGATTCAAATATCTCAAGTGAACATGTGAGACAGGAACACCTTCAGTCTGCTTTTTTTTAACCGCTGTTCTCAATGCACCAAAGGTACCTCCCCAACCAATGATGAGGAGTTCATCACCATTTTGGCCAAAGACTTCAGTTGGCGGGATATCATTGGCAATTCTTGCCACTTTTTCATCTCTGAGCCTAGACATTTTCTCGTGATTTTCTGGATCGTAGCTTACATTTCCAGTTAGATCTTGCTTCTCTAGACCACCAATTCGGTGTTCTAGCCCTAGAGTACCAGGGATTGCCCAAGGCCGAGCGAGCGTTTCTTCATCACGGGCATACGCCATAAATTCAAATTCCTCGGCATTGCTTCCATTGCTTTCAATACGAGTTGTCACAGATGGCAGTGTAGAAACATCAGGGATTCGCCAAGGTTCTGCACCATTGGCAATGGTATTATCAGACAGGAAAAAGACCGGTGTCATATATTTAAGCGCGATTCTGGCGGCTTCGTACGCTGTGTCAAAACAGTCCGACGGTCGTGCTGCGGCAACAACAGGAACGGGTGATTCGCCGTTCCTGCCATAAAGCACTTGTAAAAGATCTGACTGTTCTGTTTTGGTTGGCATTCCTGTTGACGGACCAGCCCTTTGAATATTAAGGATTACGAGGGGAAGTTCTACCATCACAGCTAAACCAATGGCTTCCGCCTTGAGAGCAATGCCGGGACCACTGCTACCTGTAACTCCTAAAGCGCCACCAAAAGACGCGCCGATTGCCGAACCAACCGCGGCTATTTCATCTTCCATTTGCATGGTTTTAACGCCAAATTCCTTGTACTTTGAGAGTTCATGTAAAATATCACTTGCTGGCGTGATCGGGTAACTGCCGTAAACAAGTTGCAGGCCTGCTTTCTGAGAGGCTGCGATTAAACCAATAGCTGCGGCTGCATTTCCCATGATATTCCGATACTTTCCAGGTTGGAATTTGGCCGGTTTGACTTCATAAGTAGAAGCAACCTGATCCGTTGCTTCTGCAAAAGCAATTCCTGCTTTCAGCGCTAGTGTGTTTGCTTCGACAAATTGGGGTTTTCGCGCCCCAAACTTTTCTTTGAGAAACCTCAAAGTGTAATCTATTGGACGATTGAACAGCCAGAAGATAACCCCTAGTGCAAAAAAGTTTTTACATAAATCCTTCTCTTTGGAAGTTAACTCAGTTTCTGCCAGTGCTTCACGCGTTAAGTATGTCAACTCAACTGAAAAGATTTGAAATTGGCTGAGTGAGTCATCTTCCAGTGGATTGGTGACATAACCAGCTAGATCCAGATTCTTCTTTTGGAAGTTGTCTATATTGACAATGAGGAGACCATTCGGCTTAAGGTATTTGATGTTTTCAGTTAGCGCGGCAGGATTCATCGCTACTAAGACATCGCATTTATCACCTGGTGTATAGATATCACGACTCGAAAAATGTAGCTGGAATCCAGAAACACCAGCTAGCGATCCAGCAGGAGCGCGAATCTCAGCAGGGAAATCCGGATGCGTTGAAACATCGTTTCCCGCCATTGCAGAAGTCTGCGTCATCTGTGCGCCAATTGTTTGGGAACCATCTCCTGAATCACCAGCAAAGAGCACGATGGCATCTTCAATTGTTTGCCTTGGCTTGCTCATCGAATATTCCTTGAAATCATTATCTTAAACTTAGGCTCAGCTAAAAACGTTAATAAACTGAAAAAATCTTCAGTTCGGTTTCAGAGAATTAGTGTGAAGCATTAAATAATATTTACGCACCCTCGCGAGCTTTCATGGCATCACGAATAGGTCTTGGAGGCAGGGTCAAAATCTCTTGCGGGAAATGTTCTACCAAGTATGTCATGATATCCAGAACTGAAACCATTCCAATCGGTTGATAACGATCATCTACAATTGGGATATGACGATAGCCTCCGTTTGCCATAAAGAAAATTGCCGTGTCTAGCAAATCGTCTGATTGGAGAGTTTTGGGGTTTTCCTTCATGTGATCATCTACAATCAGGTCATCCCATGAACCGAGATCGGTATTTAAAAAATTTAACAGGATATCTCGTTCACCAAAAATTCCCCTCAGCTTATTGTCTCTCGTTACAATTACATATCCTATATTGTTTTTTATCATCAGATCTGCTGCTTCTTGAATGCTCGATCCACTGTCGATTATTGTAACCTCTTCCATCAAGGAGGAGAGAGGCACTTGAATTTCATGTAATGATTTCGAAGGCTCAGCCAATTGCTCATCCATCATCATTAGTTCATCTTCAATCATATCTTCGTAAGGCATCTTGTCTCTCCTTGAGTCTCATTACTGACCAAACTGTCCGCACTTTAAGGCCAAATGACTTGTTATCAGCAAGATTCTTAATTTATAGATCTCAAGTTTCTGATTACCATAGATACGGATTAAAACCGCAATTCGACTATTCATCGCCATTCGCTTGATTGGGGATCATCTCCAGAGATTTGGCGGAATATGTAACAATATCTCTGCTGGAAACAATACCAACCGGAACTTGATTTTCATCCACCAAGGGAACATGGCGACACTTATCAAAGTGCATAATATTCAAAGCAAAAGCGATGGGATCGTCAACCCTCAATGAGTCTGGTAATTTGGTCATGACTTCATCTACGATTACCTGATCGGGATCTAGGTTTCGTCCGACGACCTTCTGCATCAAATCTCGCTCGGTAATGATGCCAACAAGGCTTTTTTCTTCAACGACTAAGACACAACCTATACCACGCACATGATCTGAATCGCCTTCCTGCATAAGGAGTATAACGTCCGAAACCGATGTTCCCGTTTCAGCTGTAATTGGTTTGTAGAATTTTAATGAGCTGATGGGAAGATACATAGCTTGTGCATCCATTATACCTCCTTGGCAAACTCACAATAAAAAGACGAATCGAGGCCCTTTTGTATTACACATTCATGGCTCATTGATAGGCTGAGGCGTATGTTAGCATACGCTCGGGTGTTTTTCAACGATGATTGATTGTCAGATTCAAAAAAATGAGCAGAAACCTTGAAACTTTTAAAAAAGTAGTTCGTTATGGTTACTGAATCCTTAAAAAATTCCAATGGGAAAAAATAAGCCAAGAAACTATTGTCCTAAGCTGAAAAGCATTGTTTTTTGAATCTAGCAGATTTGAAGGACAATACTCAGGAGGAAAAGTACAATGCCAATCAAAAGAAAAAACAACGGCAGTCATGTTGTTGCTATACATATATCACAATTAATCAAGAATCGTCGCAAACAATTATCTATCACGCAAACTGAGCTTGCTAAGCAATCTTCACTGACACCTGCGGCCATCTCCCAGTTTGAGTCCGGTACTCGTAAACCATCTTTTGACACGCTGTCAAATTTAGCCGACGCGCTTAAGGTTACGACCGACTATCTACTTGGAAAAAGACGGGAAAATTATGACGATCTTCTGGCTGATCCCAAGGTCAGTGTGATGTTCAAAGGGATGATGGAACTACCTGAAAAAGATAAAGAAATGATGTTTGAGTTTTATCAATTTCTTAGAACAAGAAAGGATGACGCAGGTATTCAAGAGGCCGAGTTAAGTGCATCATAAAAAAACAAAGTCACAGCTAAATTGAGTGAATTATTGCACCTCTTTATCATCATCTCCGGGTTATTTCAGTTTCAGATACCATCCTACCAAATCCAGTGCCATTCCATTAGACCCGTCGTCAATTGGGTAGATCGATAAAATCAGCTACTTTCGTCCTCTCTGTATTGTCGCCAGGTTCCGAAACTTATCAAATATACTATTTTTACTCACTCCATCATCCCTTTCATCTAGTCATCAAAAAGCAACCGAATTAGAAACTAAGTTTTTTTGAAGCCACATCCACGATAACGAATAAAATTTGACTTTTGGTAAGGCTTTTCGAATTCCACCGATAAAAGGTTGGTCTCTTTAGGTGGCAATTTGGATTATAA
>DTUY01000361.1 GCA_012963885.1 Candidatus Poribacteria bacterium
AAGCGAGGATCGTTGGGACCTTGACCGAGTCCTCGTAAAAGGTCTGCTTCCACCACAGGCCGTGCTCACCGACCTGCTCTCCGTGATCGGACATATAAACGATGAGGGTATTCTCCTCCAAGTCGTTCTCGAGCAGGGCGGTGATGACCCGGCCAATCATCACGTCCATCCTGTAGACCAAAGCCCAGTAGGCAGCGCGGGCACGGCGGATCTCCTCTTCGCTGACCTCTTCGATCTCGCAGGCTTTGCGCCAGCGTTTGATGTGGGGATGCAGGTGTTCGCCAAAGGGTTCGGGATCCTTCGGCGGAGTGACGTTTTCGTAGTAGTGGCAATAGTCCTCCAACCGGGCGACGAAGGGCTGATGCGGCAGCATAAAGCCGACCGAGAGCGAGAAGGGCACGGCCGGCTGGCCAGCGCGCTTCTTCACCCCCAGCCGATTGAGGTAATCGATGGTAGCGGCGGTGACATCCTCGTCGTGGACCTGGTAGGCGCTCTGGCCATGGCCCGAAAGCCTGAGACTGACGCGGTTCGGTCCGGCGGTACCTGAAAGCTCACCGTGGTCGACGCCGCTACCGCCAAGCTGGTTCGGCCCGTGGTCCCCGATCAGGCGCTCGGCATAGCCGTGAAGTTGGTCGGGGCCAACCGAGTGCATGCGACCCGCAAGTGAGGGGCGGTAGCCACCAGCGCCCATGGCGTGAGCGAAAGTCGGGATCCCAGAGTCGAGCATATGGGAGTTGGTCCACACTTGGTTCTCGTACGGATAGCGACCCGACAGCATCGACATACGCGAGGGCACACAAATCGGAGAAGGACAGTAGACATTTCCCAGAAGAACTCCTCGTTCGGCTAATTGATCAAGGTTAGGCGTTCGCACTAACGGATCTCCGTAACAACCGGTAACAGCTGCAGCGTGCTGATCCGAATGTATATAGAGTAGGTTAGGACGTTGATCTGATTTTAATTGAGGCATTTAAATCACCCTTTTCTGATCTTCTCTAAAATAGTCTGCTTCTATTCTCAAAGTACAAGTTCAATTTCCTAATAACCAATGGCACAACCATCTCGACGCGGATCGGATCCTGCAATCAGAGTTTTGTATTCAGGATGAACCAAAATTGCCTGCCCACCGCCAAAAAACGTATTTGGCGGCATGATTTGATGGCCCTTGTCTCGCAATTGATTGCTGACACTATCTGAGATTCCTCTTTCAAGTGAGAGGCTACCATCATCCATGACCCGAAAACGCGGGGCATCCAGTGCTGATTGAACATCCATGTTAAAATCGATCAAGTTACTTACCAGTTGAAGATGTCCTTGAGGTTGCATCTGTCCACCCATCACACCGAAGGTAACTAACGGCACACCATCCCGAGCAATCATACCCGGTATAATTGTGTGCATCGTGCGCTTATGGGAGGCGATACAATTTGCGTGACTTGGATCCAATGAAAAACCAGCACCACGGTTCTGCAACAAAATCCCTGTATCACCTGCAACTAACCCAGAGCCAAAACCGTGGAAAAGACTGTTAATGAAAGAAACTACGTTTCGGTCTTTATCAACAACCGACAAATATATGGTGTCATCACCCATTCTTGGATTACCTGCGTTCGGATTCGGCATTGCTTGATTGGAATTGATGCGGCCACTCTGGATCTTGGCATATTCAGTTGATAGTAAACCATCAACCGGAACGTTTTCAAAAGTTGGATCGGTTATATATTCATACAGATCCGCAAAACTTAGTTTCATGGATTCAATCAAACAGTGCAACGATTGGGTGCTGTTATGTCCCATGGCTGAGATATCAAATTCAGATGTGATATTCAATGCCATCAGGGCAGCAATCCCCTGCCCGTTAGGCGGAATCTCACAAACGTCATAACCTCGGTAATCAACCGAAATCGGTTCAACCCAATCCGAAGTGTGGTCGATAAAATCTTGCATGGTAAACAGTCCACCATTCTCAGAGGAGAATTTGACAATCTTTTCGGCAATTTGACCGTGATAGAAGGCATCACGTCCTCCTTCGCCAATCAGGCGCAGCGTCTGAGCTAAGTTGATGTTCTTAAACACCTCTCCCGGCTTTGGCGCACGACCACCAATTAGGTAAGTCTGCAGAGTATCCAGACAATGTGATAGAAGAGGTGTACTGGCTTGCCAAGACAAACTAATCTGCGGACTGACAGGAAACCCATTTTCAGCATGGGAAATGGCTGGTTGCAGGACATCTGCCATCGTCATTGTCCCACATCTCTCAAGAAGTGTGGCCCACCCATCAACTGCCCCTGGAACAGTTACCGCGTACATGCTATGATAGTTTGGGATATATGCTAGTTCTTGATCAGCAAAAAACGTCAGTTCGGCAGCATAAGGTGCTCGGCCGCTAGCGTTAAGTCCCAGAATCTTTTCATCTTTTGGTTGATATACAAGCATAAACGCGTCTCCACCGATTCCCGTCGACATCGGTTCAACAACGTTCAACATCGCTGCCGTGGCTACGGCGGCATCGATGGAATTTCCGCCGTCTCGTAAGATCTGCAATCCAGCTTGAGCAGCCAGCGGTTGGCTGGTCGCAACTGCCCCATGCCGACTAATAACCGCAGATCGTCCCGGACCAAAACGGTTCGGCTGATAATCATTAAACATTATTTACTCCTAAATTCGATTTTTACACTTCGGATTTTAAGCATCAAGCCAATAGGCATAGAATTCTGCTTGCTGTAAAGAGAACCTGAGACTAATCATTTCTCCTCGAAGACCAGACAGATCCCCCGACTTCCATCTGACTGCAACGGAGATGGAATCCTCGTTAATTAGGTAAGATTTCATCAATGCATTTCCGTCTGGATCGATAACTTCGGCTCTGAGTTGACCGTGCCCGGAATTGAGATTGACAAAAATTTTGCCTCCGACCAGCAGAAAAGGGCAGGTTTAAAATCTCCCTTCTTGATGATTGGCATTAAGCGAGATAAAACCGTCCCGCCGTAAAACTGCCAAATTAATAGCCCCAATGTCGGAGTCGAATCCAGTCACCGGAATATGCTCACCATCGGGATATTCCCCGACATAATCCCACGTGTTTCGATACTTTAAACCGGTATAATAAAACCATAATTCATCATCCCGCAAGATCACATTCGAAGAACCAATAATTTGGGCAAGATCATAAGCACCGCTACTCAAGGGTGATGGACCAATGAACGGGCTTCGATTACCTAACCGATGCCAGGTCTTTAGATCTCGACTGCAAGCCAACTGAACAAGGTGATACCCATCGGTGTTGGGATAATTTTTAACGCCACTTGTGGCATGATACATAGCTGGTGTTCCCAGATAATACCCCTGATAACGAAAGACACCCATATTATACACATCAACTTTGTAATCCTCTCGACTGTTAAACCGAGGCTGACATAGGTTTGGGTTGGCCAAACGTTGTTGAATGTTTTTTCCCCCAGTTCCTGATCTAAGTCATCGGCTTCGAAAATTAGCTCTGGTTCGGTCCATAACTTGCAATCTTGGCTGGTCGATAACGATACCGCACGTCTTCCACGTGTACCACCGAGTTTAACAGTCAGGATAAATGTCCTCGTAGCCAAATCATAGCTTCAATTATGCTCATCACTGCTTGGAACAGGAGTTGCGTTATGCAACATCTGCCAGCGGCGAGCATCTGGCACAAGAATACCAGCTCGCTTTGAAATCGGTTCCGCTGAAGACCTCCGATGTAAGTTGCCCCCTTGAAACGTGCTAAAGGATCGTCAGTATCCGAGTCATAAACAGCCAAAGTGGGTGCAAGGGAATAATTCTCTAGATCCATGGGCACGCCCTCTTGATCTACTGATAGGTAGTTATTTTCAGTAGTCTCTCGGTATTCAATCTGATTGAGTGCCGGTTTGGCCCAATTCAACCCATCTTGACTTTCAAAATAGCTCGAAGCATTGAACTCCAGATCGTCCGGTCGCCCAAGAGTAAGAATCTTGAATATCCTTTCATTGGGATCCCACAGCGGCGCAGCTCGTATCTGATGAGAGGAAATCCCCTGCGACAGATCAGGCCGGATCACAGCCCCTTTCTTTGCTGGCTGATGCATCTTCCAAGTTAGGTTTTCCATCCAATCTATATCGTCATCATCCAAACACAACTGACGTTGACCAAGCGGAACTATAGAGACTGGCGAATTTTGTTTCATCTTAATTCTTTCTTGGGTTTGAAAAGTCGTAAATAGCTAACCCGCCATTATCATTAATTCCGTAAGTCCCTGCGTACATGCCATTTTTATCAACGAATGTTATTGATCCCCCATTGGAGTCGTGGGAGAGAATTAAACTACCGCTTTTTTCCTCTGATTGATAGCCGACTGACACAAAAGCGGTATTTTCTACCCCGCCAAAGGACATATGTACACGACTCATTGGCGTCTTTTGGCTCAATATACCAAATACACCCCCATCCTGATCGTTACGAAAGTACCCGTTTTTAACACCTAAATTATCAATTAGCGAAATGTTGCCGCCATGTTTGTCAGTTTCCATAATCAGCGCGTCGTTGCCAGCCTGGTTGATAATAGACAGCTTTTTGCAACGTATAGCCTCGAATTCAGCAATTTTACTTTCCTTGTCTTCAGCATTAACATCTACCCCCAGAAAACTAGGCAGCAGTTGGCCAGTGACGACGAGTAAACCTCCAAGCAACATAAAACAGAGTCTCTCTTGTAATTTGATCATAACCAAGTAACCTCAATTAGCAGAATATATAAATATCAAAAAACCAGAAATCTTCAAGCAAGACAGGCCCATAAGCCTCGTCCTTTCTCACGTAACCTCACCTTTATTTCTTCGAACCTCTTTTCAGTAATTAGGATAGAAAGCCAGAACAATGATGCTTAGTATAATAGTAGGAATAGGACCAGCAACCAATTTAATTCCGGTCAGCGTTCCTGGTATTTGTTTGATAATTTCCTCAGGATTTTCTTTAACAAAGCCAAAGTAATCTAGAATTTCTCCATTGATCGAGAATGCTAAAGCCATAAACACCCTTTGGCTAAAGAACCAAACACCGTAATAGACGCCTTCCCCGCGTCTGCCGGTCGACGACTCATCCACCTCGATACAGTCAGGGATCATTGCCCGGTTGCAGACAAAATGTGTGACGATAGAGATACCTGCCACAACGACAAGTGCAAAAAACCAAATCGTTGCGTACATCCCAGTAAAAGCAATCAAAACACTGCCAGTACCAAAAGGCCAATCATATGACCTGTTTTCTTTCCTGTTTTGCGAGTCAGCCAGACCCGAAATGGGAGAAAATTAATCGCTACCAGCATCAACATGGCAATAGGAATCTACCCAACAACTCCTCTCATTTCTAAGGCATTCTCGACAAGAAAGATCAGATTTGACTGAATGGCTGTCACTACAAAATTACTACCACACCACATCAATAGCAGGATAACAAAAGGCTGGTTTTGAATTCCCATCTTGACCATTCAATGATTCCATTATGATCTTCCTTCATTTGGCATTAGGGCAATCACTTTGCTACTTACCTTTTGATAGTTTGGTCAAACGGACAATTTCCCTATAAGACATTGCGGGTAATATACCGTGCATAGCCCTGGATGTACATAGGTACACGCGCCGACCATACAATTCTTACCGATTGTTATACGCTTTAGAATCAGACGTCCCTTTTCAAAGATATGACAGGAAAGTGTCGATTTCCCACCGACGATCGAATTATCACCGATTTCCAGTAAGTAGGCATCATTCAAAAGAGAGAATATATAAGATGCTAGACTAGTTTAGCTCATAAGTAAAGTGTTAAATTAGTTGTCATGCTAGGCAAAAACAAGTATGAAAAAAGGTCGCATTTTTCTCAGAGAGGATTCAGGGAAGCAGTCAAATTTTTTGCCAAAGATTTGAGGACCTATTCCTAAACTGATATGGCATATCATCATACAAAAGGAGGATAAAAAAGCGTAAATCAACTTCTGAATGAGTACATTCATCACCCACAATTGGCCCTCTGTCCTTACCAGCAAAGTGGAATTGAACTGGACCGAGTATATCCTAAACCGATGCTTGAACATAACTTTGCAAAAAAAGAGCACCTCGTCCGCACAAAAATTCCCAGAATAGAAAGCAATATTGTACAAGTTAGTACTGCTTTCTGAACTTGTTCGAAACAGTCCAAAGGCCTTCTAAATTTACTGTTGATACCCTGTCAATTCAACATACCCAACGCCTCTGACCAGTTGTTCTTTGAAAGTTCCTTTTACTTTAACTGCACCTTCCCAATATTCGAAACTTCCCTCAAATTCTTGGTCTTTTATCATCGGTTCAATCTGTATATTCATCTGGAATCTATCCAGTTTGACTATCCACCCTGATGGGTAAATATTGCCACTTTTAGGACTTTTCCAACTGGACGTTTGTTGCACGGTAAAATCGGACCTGTTAATTTTTACTGTTGGCTGATCTGATTGAATCAGCGATCCTTGAAAGTCTTGCCAATCGGTACCATCTCTATACCTTAAGCGGGCGAGCATGAGTGCAACATCGTTATCCAGCTGTATAGAGAACCAATCCCAACCGATAACCCCTTCGCTTAGTGAACTAGTACCAAATTCATGATCCATCCAGCTGATCCCAGTAACATTAATACGTTCCTTATTAATTTGAATGATGCCGATACTTTCTAAGCCAACTAAGCTATAATAATAGTTGGCATTACCAACTTCTGGCCCTTTTTGACTCAGGCCATTATTACCATGAAATACCGGTTTGCGCGTTTGAGTTAATGTCAAGTCAATAGCAATAATCGGGTCGGTGGCATCGTTGATAGCGAAAAGGCGTATTGTTTTATCTGCTTTTTGTGTAGCTGACCAATCTTCAAGCCATACAGCATAATTCGAATGTTCAGCCTTTGCTCCTGCCAATCCAATTAATGAACCACGGCTATACCTTTCAAAGCTCTTGTATTGCTTACGGGAAACGTCGGTCACTGCGAAATGAGCCATATACACTTGATTACTAGCAAACTCGGAAGAACGGTTTGACATATCCGGAGCCAGCGAATTACGAAAGAACGTTAGTTGGTAACCATAACCTCGTCCATCATAGGACTTCAGGTTGCCGGTGTAGTACCACCACTCGGTTTTGTAGTCTGGGTGTGCGGCATGATCGCGAGGAAACTGAAAGTCCATTGGTTGTGTTGCTCTTTTGAATCTAGGATCTGCTCTCCCACTGAGCATACCAACAATACTTCTTTGTGTCCTATGGTCTGATGCATATACTTCTGAAGAATATATCAAGAACAAGCTGAGAAATAAAGCACAAAACTTGATCAGAAATTTGAATATCATAGATCTGTTACTCACTACGAAGCGCGTCAATTACGGGAATACGGCTTAGTTGCCAAGCGGGATATATGCCAGCCACCAACGCAGAACTGACAGCGACTGCAAATGCCTTAAAAAATTCCATAGTCTGCAGGTGCATTTGCAGTGTCCAGCCAAATGAACGTAAGTTAATAACATAAATCAGAATTATAGCAAGGACTAATCCTACTGGCATGGCAATGAGTCCAGCGCTAGCTCCCATGAGTCCCGTTTCCAGCAGAATAAGTTTCCATAATTGCTGGCCTGTTACTCCAAGTGCGCGTAATAGACCAATTTCTTGTCTTCTTTCAAGTTGAAAGCCCATTAATGTACTTAATATTCCGATAAAAGCGACAATCATTGATAATACTTGTAGGGCTATAGTCAGAGTAAAGGTGCGATCAAATACAAGCATTGCATTTCGTCTAAGGGAGTGGTTAGATTGAATTACCACTTGCCCTTTTCCCGCCAATTGGCGTCGAAGTTGACTAATTATTTCATTGATTTGTGTTTTGGAATCTATAATCAAAGCAATAGAGCTAATATTCTGGTCATCCCAGAACAGACGATATGTGCCATCGTATATCGTTACAGATGGACGGACATCGAAGTCATAGGCAATCGCTACAATTTCAAATGAATGCCCTCCTCTATCAGTAAAAAGCTTAATTTGGTCTCCAGCCTTTAAACCGAATCGAACTGACATCGGTTCATTGATTACAACTCCCCCAGATTTGACCATTTCCCAAGTTTCACTGACGTTTCCTAAAGCTGATTTGTATTTCCGCTTGTTACCTGCAACATCGGCACTAACAGCGAACAATTGAACAATTCCGATGTTATTGGCATTGACCGTTACCTCGCGATTGGTTAAGATCCTTTTTATTCCCGATACTTTTTGAACTTCGTCTACCAGTTGTGGATCAATTAAGGATGCGACGCTGCTGGCAACACGTGGAGCAGAAATAAAAATGTCAGCCTGTAAGAGATCTTCCAACCATTTTTCGACCGTTAAACGAAAGCTGCTTGTCATTAGGCCAACACCAATAATCACACTGACAGCCACCATTAATGAGGTAATAGCAACCGAGGTTCGACTTAAGGATCGAGTAATGTCTCGTATTGCCATACTGCTGACAAGACCAAAACCGCGTTTTAACACCTGTTGAACTAACCGCATAATGATCAAGGTAACCAAAGGTGTTAATAACGAAAAACCTATCAGAACCATAAATACGCCGCTGAAAGTAATTATTAAGTTCCAATTTGGAATTAGAAGGATACCGCCAAGTACCAAGACTAGAGCTCCAATGGTACTGACCCAAGGTAGTGCCATTCGTGTCTTTTCCTCAATATGGCTGCGTCGAAGGGCGCTTACTGGGGAAACATTCGTCGCTTCATACGAGGGAATAAGTGCCGCAAATAACGATGCCAGTAGCCCAATTAGACTACTTTTAATTAACACATTCCAGGTTATCTCTACCGTGCGGACATTGGTAACGAAAAAGATATCGTTGATTGTACGAGACATCATCTCCACCGTACCCTGCCCCAGTAAAATACCAAGTCCCACGCCTCCGGCAGTTCCAAGTCCACCAAGAATTATGGCCTCTACTAAGATCATTATGAAAACTTCATTGCGTGTAGCCCCGATTGCTCGAAGTGTCGCAATAGTTGGCCGTCTCTGAATAACACTAAAGGTTACAGTATTATAAATTAAGAACATACCAACAACTAATGCTAATAAGCTAAGCGCTGTCAGGTTGAGTTGAAAGGCAGATACCATTTCACGCATAGAACCGGTTTTTTCAGAGTTATGTTCCAAGCGTGCGCCTATAGGTAAGATATTTTCGATCTGTTCAATAATGTGCGATTTAGAATGCAGATCTGGAATAATCAGATCAATCCGGTCAATCCATCCTATTTTGCCAAGGACTTCTTGCGCTGCCGCTATATCTGTAATGAGCAGATTGTCAAATGCAAACCCGGTTTTGCTGGTCTCCACCAACTGGCTGATAACCAGTTGGTGACTGCGACCAGCGAAATCAATGTGAAGGATATCATTAACGCCAAGATTGTAATGATCCGCCAGATCTTCACTAACTAGCACCATATTTGGTCGAACCATAAACGTACTTAGGTTAACGTCACGCGTAAAATCCGCACCAGAGGAATAATCATTAAAGATGGAGGCTGACAAGAGATCGACGCCAACAAGCTTCATCGGTTGTCTGTCTAGATCCTTAGCAATTACGTATTCCTCAATAATCGGCGTGCTCAATCGATAACCGAGGTTACAACGAATTTCCAAATAGATCCTTTGATCAATTCCACTCGTTCCTCCGACAATCCGATGTGTTGTTTTGCCAGCAATCGATTCTGCACTGTACATGAAAGCCCTTTTTACAGACTCGTTGGCAAGATCAATTGCGAGGATGATCGCAACACCTAAAGCAACACCAATAATAAAAAATGTACTTTGAAATGGTTTTCTCCACGCATGTTGCCATGCCAGTCGAAATATGTTCCTTATCATCAATTCACTGAGTTTTCGATAACGGTGAGTTTGCCGTTGGTCATCTGTAATACGCGGTCTGCGTGGCTTGCTATTTCATGGTCATGTGTGACAAGTAGCAAGGTTTGTCCAAAATCTTGTACGAACTCTAACAAAATTGCGAGGACTAAATTGCCGGTTTCTGCGTCAAGATTTCCGGTTGGTTCATCAGCCAGAATAATAGATGGATTGTGGACCAGGGCACGAGTAATGGCAACTCG
The DNA here is from genome assembly GCA_012963885.1 of Candidatus Poribacteria bacterium. Classification (GTDB taxonomy): domain Bacteria; phylum Poribacteria; class WGA-4E; order WGA-4E; family UBA9662; genus UBA9662. The sequence goes on from DTUY01000361.1 coordinate 10,160, forward strand.
CTGTTGTTCACCAGCACTTAACTTATCTGGATACGTTTCAAGGCGATTTCCAAGACCAACACGATTCATCAAAGAAGTTGCGACCTCAATCGAAAAATTGCCATTTAATTCTAACGGGAGAGTGACATTCTCTAAAACATTAAGTGTTGGTATCAGGTTAAAAAACTGGAAAATAATGCCGATGTGACGTCGACGGAAGAGAGTTCTATCTTTCTCTGTAAGATCGGAAATCGAGATGTCCTGGTTATCGCTACTAATAATGATACGACCTTGTGTAGGAACATCAATCCCTGAGATTAAATTGAGCAGGGTACTTTTTCCGCTACCGGATTTCCCAAGCACACATATAAATTCACCTTTATGAAAGACTTCATCAACTTGGTTAAGGACGGTTAGATCTTTTTTCGCTTCTACGTAGATTTTGCTGACTTTGTCAAGTCGAATATGTGTTTTCTTTTTCAATGGTGAGATCATACTTTCGAAATCTAAGAAGTAGACTTAAACATCAAGGCATCAAAAATTGCCACGCCAGAATATTTTCTATAACTTGCACAAGACATTCTCTTTACAAGATAATTGCTATTGATTGCGAAACAAGGTGATATGATGAGCATGAGAGATAAACAGACGTATCATGGGAAGATTATGCAGCTGAAATAACGTAACCTAAGCTGGATAATCTATAATGTACTTTTTTCAGAAGTGTAGTTATAAAAATCTTGGGCACATTTGACGCTAAATCTAATCAGCAGCAGAGACAAAAGACTTGTGATATAAGAAATTCAGAAAATTAATTCTTTTGAACGAATGTTTTTGAGTTTATAAGATTCTTGGTATGCTACTTATTCTGCCAGGAGATTATAGCCATTTCTTAACTGACCTAATGTCTGCCGGAAATTATTTAGACCAACAATTCTTTTGGCACCAATTTCATTCCAGATTCTATTGTAAGCCTCAGAAACTCTCCCACCAACAATTATACTCACTGACTCGGGTAACCCACAGTATAATTTCTGTGCCTCATGTTTAAGTTTTGGATCGTCTGGTGGATAGGTAATACTTAAAGCAACTGCTTTCGCTACATTTCGATGGGCGGCCGCAGCGATTTCTTCCGCCGGTAAATTTGATCCCAAATAGGTCACTTGCCAGCCTTCAGCCTCAGCAACCAGAGCAACTGCGAAAGCACCCATATCGTGAGATTGCCCCGTAGGCGTCGCCACAACAACGACAGGGGCAGACACAGGAATATTGAATACTGAACGCATCCCACCAGAAAATTTCGTATGACTTCAGATGCCAGATGTTGGTTCACAATTCTTAAAGAACCATCCTGCCACTGATTCCCGATTTTTGTCATTAGCGGTGTAATCACAGTTTCAATTAGTTTGGGTTGACTTAATTCAACAGAAGCTTCTATTAACGCTTTTTCCAAGGTCACCGGACTTAATTCCTATGTGGCCTTATAACACTGATCTATATGGTACTGATAAGTCTCGTTGCTTCCCTGATCTTCTTCCAGTGGAACCACTTGAGATCGAGAAAAGAGTGGTTGATCTATGCTTTGGTCTTGACTTGATCTTTCTTCAATAAAATCCGATATATCATCGTTTGAAAGTCGGGCAATTCTACTAATTTTCTGCCCTGATTCAATCGCCATTTTGAAGAGTTTTAGTCTTTCAACATCCTCTTCAGAATAGAGACGATGATTTTTGGGCGTTCTAAACGGTACTATCGCAGAGTATCGCTTCTCCCAAACCCGAATCACATGCGCTGTCAACCCCGTCGCTTCAGATACAGTCCGCATTGGGTATCTCTTTGAATCCATAATATTCCTTAACAATTTGCAGACACTAAGCAGAAAATATATAGACAAAACGTTTTAAGTTTTTGTTTTCGAGATTTCAGAAATGCTGTGAGATGCACTTTGTCTACTTAAATTTTCTGAATTTCTATAGATATATTATAAATCCCCATGCACTTTATAATGTCAAATTAATAGCTTTTTTATCCTAAAATGACCAAGATTTCATGCTGACCAGTTTTGAAAAACCCCAAACCCGTCTATTTTATATTGACAAAATATCTAGACAACCGGATCAAACAATGGCGAATGTCGACTTCCATGATATTGGATCTTCGTTGAATTACCCTGTTGAAAATACAATTCAATCTACTCAATATGATACAGGCACAGGAACAGTGGACACGGAGACTTTAACAAACAGCAAAGATGAGGTATCGGATATTCACGTTGACTCCCTTGCCTACTGGTTACGCACGGTCATGAAACATAAGCTTTTATCGAAAGAAGAAGAAAAAAAGTTAGCAAAAAGTTAGCAAAACAAATCGAATTAGGAAACGAACTCGCTCGTCAAAAACTCGTTCGGGTTAATTTACGGCTTGTTGTTGCTATTGCTTCAAAATATTCAGGACTAAACGTCTCAATGGAAGATCTGATTCAAGAAGGAAATATCGGTCTTATCAAGGCAACATCAAAATATAATTATCGACTCGGATACAAATTTAGCACTTATGCCATATGGTGGATCCGACAAGGTGTTCTTAAGGCTCTTGATAATCATTCACGGACAGTTCGTATCCCTTCCTATATTAGAATAAGTTAACTGCCGCTTATGATTTTTTATATCAGGACCTACAACGTGAACCAACAACAGAAGAGGTTTCGCAACACAGTGGGATTTCTATCGAGAAGACCAGCGAAGCATGGTCGTACAACCTTCACACGTCATCCCTGGATTCTATCTTGAAAAACAGAGAAGAACCCGCCATTGCATCCATAGAGGATGAAGCATCTGGCCCAGAGCAGAACCATATCTTGCCGTTGATTAACCAGAACTTGGTTGAGTTCCTTTTAAGTAAATTAAAAACACGAGAGCACACAATTCTCAAATTGCGCGTAGGATTAGAAAACGGAAAGGAAAAAACGTTAAAAGATATAGGAAAAAGACTAAACCTTACCAGAGAACGCGTTTGATTTTAGTCTTGTGCGTTTAACGATTCGACTTAGATACCCCACCTATTACAGTGATCTTTGGCACAGGAGTCGGCTGCTGTTCAACACCTACAAAATCGTCCCAGTCCCGCTGAATAACGTCAGTTGCAGGCATCTCTCCATCAGCAACTAAAAATCGGTAGAGAATATTTAGCGTCTCACCCGCTTCAATCAGATGAGTAAAGAAGGCACCGAAACGACCATAATCCCGGTAGGCAGAAAACTTGGTTTCTTTCGGGTTATATGAGTGATTCATCTCTACTATGCTGTAACGCTTCTCGTATAAAGTATAAGTTTCTCCTACCCACGAATAGTCAAGATCAGTTGTAGGATCAGCTTTCTCTTTAGGGAATATGTAGGTTGTTTCTTCCGGAATGACTTCGTTAGCTGGACGATATTGAACACCTGCGTGCTCCGGGTCCCCATCTAGAAAAACATCTGAGCCTATTGCTTTGAGCTGCGCACTAAAATCGATTCGTAACCGAAAAGGTTGAGGTGCATGACTAATCGACATTGTCCTGATTTCTTCGACCATCGGTACCTGAGCTTCATCGTGCCAGTGGGTTAGCGAAACAATTTCGGCACCGTCTGAATTAGCATGAGTGTCCAAGAATTGCTTATGCACAATCTCTCCCCCTGTCATATGCCAGCGGTCGTAGGATTTCCCTTTAAATTGAATCTTATTCCAGCCGATAAAAATCCCTCGATGGTGAGTAAAATGTCCCCCGAATCCCTTGGTAATTGGTCTTTCACCATCGGCATCGAAGACGTGTAAATAAGGCTTATAGGTTTCATGCAGGCGATCAGGTGTGGAATTATCGTAAGCGTACATATAGCGACAGACGATTCGGCCATCAAGCATCACTTCAAGATATTCATTGGTTCTATCTTCTATGCTGAAACCTGTTGCAACGTTTTGTCCATTTATCAAAAGTGGCAGATAGGGGAACATACAATATTTCCTCCTTAAGGAAAATATAAAAGAATTATTTTGTCATTAAACAGTGCTTTTATCAGTACACCGGAACTCGAGATCAACCAACAACTTTGCTAAGAAGCTTCATCTCTGTCAAAGTTGGGCTTGTTGACGGGCATGGTAGGAACTCCTGACCAGTGGTCCAGCCTCAACGTGTCGGAATCCCATCTTTAGACTGGCAGTTTTCAACTGCTCAAATTCTTCTGGAGTGTAGTAGCAATCAACATTAAAGTGCTTCTTTGAAGGAGACAGGTATTGTCCAATCGTAAGTAAATCACAGTTTGTATCGCGGATGTCTTGGATCGTTTCTAGCAGTTCAGTAGTATTTTCGCCCAAACCAACCATTAATCCGGATTTTGTCAACACCTTTGGGTTCATTTCTTTACTCAGACGAAGTAGCTCAAGTGTCCTCTCATAGTCAGCACGCGGACGGATTCGCCGATAAATTCGTGGTACAGTTTCTGTATTGTGATTTAACACATCGGGTCTCGCCTCAACGATAGTTTTCAGTGCCTCCCAGTTTCCTTCAAGGTCAGGGATCAAAACTTCAACCGTACAGTCGGGGCTACGCAACCTTGACTCCAGAATACATTCAGAGAAAATCTTTGCGCCACCATCTGGTAAGTCATCACGATTAACAGAAGTAATCACCACATGCTTGAGTTTCAAATATTCAACAGCTTCACCGATTCGACGTGGTTCATCATGATCAGTCTCTGTTGGGTTGCCCTTAGTAACTGCACAGTACATACAACGTCGGGTGCAAACATCACCTAGTATCATGAAAGTTGCTGATCGATCGTTCCAGCATTCCCCGATATTTGGACATTGGGCTTCCTCGCAAACTGTGTGCAGATTGAGACCACGCATTAATTGTTTCAGATCTCTATAGTTTGGGCCATTAGAGATTTTGGCCTTGATCCACGGAGGATGACGGCGCTTATACGAATTTGCTTCTGTATTTGATTTGGTTCCGGGTTGAATTAATGGAAGAGGTTTAGTCATGAAAGATTCTTAGTATTGATCGGTTAGCTCTAGTTATGTAGGTATACGGTGTATGTAAAATGCAAAAAAGTTATTTATACACTTTTTGTTGATTGTTAATGGTTACAAAATATAAAACTCTATACTTGAAGCCTGGGTTTACACCTTTTCCACCAAGGATATTCTTGAACGGATGACAAATTAGTTTCAACATCAATTGGCCCGCTAATCTGGCGAGCCAATTGAATATATGTTCTCGATACAATGTTAGGAGGTAACATCAAATTTCCCCATTACTATATAAGGTCAACGCTTAGTCAGTTATAACCAGAATATCTTGAACCAAACAGAAGAGGTTACACATTTAATTACTATTGCGCTTGATCTGTCCCCATATAGTCATAAGATTGACAGCAGGTGTGACCAAATATCCAGCAGAATTAAACCAGTCAGGTTGAAAGTCGGATACCGGATGATTTGTCAGGTTACGTAGATTGTTGCCATCAACATCCGTCACGTAGACTTCATAGTTTAGATCTCTCTCCGATACAAAGGCAATCTGTCTACCATCAGGTGACCAGCTTGGAAGCCCGTCGTACGCCCGATGATCTGTCAGTCTGCGTAGATTATCGCCATCAGCATCCATCACATAGATATTAAAGTTCCCATCCCTAAGGGATTGAAAAGCAATCCTTTGACCACCAGGTGACCAGTTTGGAGGCCCATCGTACGCCGGATGATTTGTCAGTTTGCGCAGATTGTTGCCACTGGAATCCATCACGTAGATATTAAACCTCCCATTTCTCTCCGATACAAAGGCAATCTGTCTACCATCAGGTGACCAGCTTGGCGACTCGTCCTCCCCGAGATGATTTGTTAGTCTACGCAGATTGTTGCCATCAACATCCGTCACGTAGACTTCATAGTTTAGGTCCCTCTCCGATACAAAGGCAATCTGTCTACTATCAGGTGACCAGCTTGGTTGACCATCGTACGCCGGATGATTTGTCAG
>DTUY01000362.1 GCA_012963885.1 Candidatus Poribacteria bacterium
GGTCTCATCTCATTTCGTCTAACTTCTTGTACTTAAGTTTTAACTTAAATACAGAGTAGCCAACAAGTGGTAAGCGGTAAAGACCGTGCTATGCACGGACAATGGTAATTATTTTGATCCTGACACACAACGAAAACCGTTGCCGCTGCCGTCGGCATTCGCTGAAGTGCTGAAGATGCTGCGGTTAGCAACACGCAGGATGGCCGTACTGAAGTCCCAAGAACCGCCACGCAACACCTTGGTGTCTTTACCTTCTTCACACCATTCTGAAACGTTACCTGCCATATCATAGAGCCCATAACCATTAGGCTTAAGGCTACCTACTGGGGCGATATATTGCCACTGATCTGTACCTTCAGTACCACTAAAATTAGCATACTCACGTGCAATACTTTCATCATCGCCCCAAGGGAACTCTTTATTAAATAAACCGCCCCAATCCGCAAATTCCCTTTCTTTTTCTGTTGGTAATCTTTTACCTGCCCACTTTGCATAAGCGGTGGCATCATACCAATTCACATAGATCATTGGATGATCATCAGTTGGAGAGTATTCATATAACTTATCCCAATCAATAGGTTCTTTAGGCTTATAACCAGAGGACTTCAAAAACTTCTTGAATTGGCCCACGGTAACTTCAGTCGTATCCATGTAGAAAGGATCCAGGACTTTTACCACCTTACTAGGTACAAGATCACCGAATTCATCATAAGAATCACCTGTTTCCTCAAAAGCTTCAGGAATCAAGACCATTTCAGCACCATCCTTATCCCAAGTAATTTTCTTTGTTTTTTGCATAGGTTTGCCAGATTCGTCCCCACCACATCCGACAAAAACAACCATCAGCACCAGCAACACGACAACTAATCTCTGAATCATCATAACTTCACCTTTCGCATATTAGCGTTTGGTTCCGTTTACCAGCATACAGCCAATCCAGCCCCAAATCTATGCAATAATGGCGATCCTAGAGCGTTTTTGGCTACTAAGGAGCCTAGATGGTCAAAGGTATTGACATCATCAAATCTCTGTTGTCCGCTTCACTTCAGCCGTTGACTAATCATTTTGTGCAATCTCGCCCAATACATCTTCAAGTTTGATTAGTGCATCCCAAGCCGCTGGGAAACCTGCGTATGCTGCTACCTGAAAAAGGGCTTCGAAAATCTCTTCAATCGTAGCCCCATTGTTCAGTGCCATCTCGAAGTTAAGCTTGAGTGCGCTATTGCGTCCCAATGCCGCCAGAATACAAATGCTACACAGTGATCGGGTTTTCAGATCAATACCCTTTCTCGTCCAAATACGTCCTCCTACGACTGAAACCACTTCCTTTTCAAAATCCGGACAGACAGACCTGAATCGCTCGATAAGTCCATCGATATTCTCATCACCAACCATCTGTTTGAATTGCTCGAATCCACGTTTGTAATCATCCATCTTATCCTCCAACTGTTGGCTGTACCCAACATAAGGCACGATCCTACTAAAGCATCATGCACAACGAAAAAATTAAATTGTGGCGATTCACAGCCTCAGCATGCGGAAGATCTATTCGGTGCCGTACGGGAGTCGAACCCGTGAAGACCGCCACCCCCTCTTGTATTTAAGTTTTAACTTAAATACAACCCTGTGGTCACAAGACGGAGTTGACAAATGAATTAAGTCAATATACCCCGTAGGGTCAATGTCCCCCGTGCGGGTTGCTTTCAACTACATTCACACTTGGCAATATATGCCGCTGCGGCATCGTGCTTGAGATCAGAATATTTGAAAGTTAGTGGGTAAAAAAAGAAGGTGAGCCTCAGTTTTTTCCCAGTCTCGACCATCGACCAAGTACAACAACCGAAGGCCACGAGCGAAAAACGCCACAAGACCGAAGTCGCCAAGATTGAAGGGCGATCATTCCTAATAGTGTATCAAATAGGAATGAAAGCCTGTTCGGCGGTACTCACGCCATGAAGGACTTTGTTCAGAAGACTGTAATTGACTAAGGACCGCGTAGCGGCGAGCATCTATGAATCTGAGCATACGTCGGATAGATTCTTCAAATTCCTCCACACGACGACCTTTTTCCAAATCCGTTACGATGTACGGGTGGATCAATCGGTAGGTCTCAGCAATTCGGCTTTTAATTTTGGATTCGTCCCAGACCTGTTCCAATAATTGGTTCATCATTTGGCAATAACGCTGCTTGCCCGAATCAGTCTGTACCAGTGCACGACTCAAGATACCTCTCTGATCACGAAAAATGTTACCCCTCACGTCCTGAAAAAGCTGGTCAGCACCATGTGGAAAGAACTCGAACTTCTTTGTCTCTGGGTTGTAGTACATTCGATAGTTGTTGGTTTGAGTGTAACCGTCCCAGTGGTTGACTAGCTGCTCGAGTGCGATGAACCGGGTGAAATTACCAAGGTCGACATAATCGGCAAGTGATTCCCATGGATTATTATCATCCGCCTTTTCTATGGATTTGGCTAAACGACGCAGGTCTCGACGGTTCTCTCTTCCCTGATTGCTGTCCAGATCTAGCTCTCTCCATTCCACTACGTCCCTGAAAGAACCTTCGTATAGGTTACCTTCCGTTTTTGAATACCATCGTTTCAGAAAGTCGTTGCTGACAGCTTCAACCTGCACGTACAGTCCATATGGTTCCTGGTTAACGGCCACCGTCGCATATCCAATGCGTGGGGCTGGCACACCGGCATCACGGAAGAGGCCATAGCCAATGTATTCGCACATGTAGGTTGGATCCTGCACGGCGTTGTTCAGAATAATTCGGCGAAGCCCATGGAACCGCTGCCCCTTAACGAAATGATTGAATTTGACGGTGAATGCCGCTTTGGAGTTCCCATCCAACATGCGAAAACTACCGGGTCCACCTTTCAGTCGCACCCCGACTTCCTTGTAAACATCATCACCTTCACGGAAAGTCGCACGAACGTAATGTTTTGGGTCTTCATGTAACTGTTGAATGGCGCTATTAGAGAGTTCGAGATGGTAACTACGAACCTGTTTGGTACCAAATAAGTCTGCACCCTTCCCTTCTTCAGTGACGATTCTTGAACCTAATTTGTTGGTGGTCGAAATAGATAACTTTTTGATCAAAGCGCGAACCTTATCCGCGGATTTTGAATTAGGGTCGACCTCGGTTACAAGCGTAGCCAAAATCCGAGCTGAAAGTTTGTTTGTGTTGGCTATGTTGATCGCGTGATTCACTACTCTTGGAATTAGTTCTTCAATCTTGAATTCACTTTCGTTTTCTTCTGGTTCATCATCGCGGCCTTCTACCCATATTTCGAATGGGCGACGGTGCCGATCATGGTCTTCGTCACGCCTGTGTGATTCTGAATGCCGGAAAATCGTTTCCGCGATTTCACTGGATTCCGGATCTATTGCCCGCAAAAGTCGAATCTGAAATCGCAGTTGATTTTGCTGTTGCCCAGCTCGCAATGCTTTCAACAATTCGTTATTAGCATCTTTCGCTTGATTGTATAATAGTTCGATCGGCAAATGGTATCTATGAAGGATCTCACCCCATTTTCGTTCGGTAATGCCCCTGTCGGTTTTCACCCCCTCTTGGCGTAACAGGTGAGCAGCTTCAGCATAAAGCCCCAATTCAATCAAGTTTCTGACATGTGCAACATTAGAATGCCGACGGTGTAGTTTCTGCCTGGCTTTAGCAATCTTTGCATTGATGTCTTTGATATCACCTCTACGTACGACATCGATGGTGATACCCCATTCATTGAGAATATGGCGAGCTTCATTTCCAAAATCAGTGTCGTCTGCCCGCAAAGCAATGGCTGCTAGAACGCGGGCGGCCTCATAACCGGCTCCTAATTCAGCTAGCATTTGTACTGCTTCATTAACTCGATGAAAGTCCTCCTCAAAACCGTTGAAAGTAATGGGCGACAACTCATCATCAGCCATTGCTTTCACCATAAACACTTGAAAAGCCAAAATAAAAATCAGTAACAAATTCAATCTTTTCATTCCAATATTCTCCTGTTTAAGCTAACCTCTACTCACAAGTACTCACCACTATTATTTTGTATTAAACCTTCAGAAACAAATCTATCCCAACAAACAAGCCGTTTCTGATTATGATAACTGCAGCGTTTGTCGTTGCTGACAGAATTTCACGGGTGTTAGAACAATAAGGTTGTGCTTCTCACGGGTAGGGAAATAAAATAGTGAGCAATGTGATTTTTGCAGTTTCTTGATTTTTCTTCTCTTTTTCCCCATTACGATTTTATGCCTTCAGTCAATGTTGGCACTATAGAAAAGAGGGAGTCAAGCAAACATGATAATTATAAGAAAAGAAAGGAATAGAAACAAAAGAAAAAGGGTGCCAACAGGCTGCTGATACCCGCCTGATTACCCCGTACGGGAGTTGAACCCGTGAAGACCATCACGCCCTCTTGTATTTAAGTTTTAACT
>DTUY01000363.1:0-1383 GCA_012963885.1 Candidatus Poribacteria bacterium
CACGGAAAGTGAATGGCTATTACCTCTGCCGCGTTTTGTAAATGTGAATATGATACTTAAAGGTATTTTATGTTAGGACTCCACGAAGAATTTCAATCACTTGGCGCAATGTTATCTGCTACCGCACAGAGATTGCCAAAGAAAACAGCCGTAATTTTTCGAGACGAAATTACCTCATATATGTAACTTGAGGAGATGTCCAATAAAGTCGCGAACGCACTGAAAAGCACAGGTGTCATTCTAGGAGACAAAGTAGCATTATATTGTATCAATTCACCTTGGTTCGTTGTTGCTTATTATGGGATTCTAAAAGTTGGAGCAACTGTTGTACCTATCAATCTGTTACTTAATGTCAATGAGATTGAGTATATACTGTCGAACTCAGAATCCAAAACGTTAATTTATTTTGATGCGTTTGAGCAGAACGTTATCTCTATGAAAGATCGTTTGCCGCACTTGAAAAACCTAGTTGTTATTGGGCAAACAACGGATCTAGGGGCTCGACCGATTACTGACATAATTGCTGACGAGAATTCAGCGTTTGCTATTGCTGAGGTTGATCAAGAAGAACATGTTGCTTCCATTATTTATACTTCTGGTACTACTGGTAAGCCGAAAGGGGCAATGCTTACTCACCGCAATTTATTGCACAACGTAAATTCGATACTGCAATCAATAGATCTACGAGATAACGATATTTTTTTAACGGTGCTACCGATGTTTCATTCTTTCGGATCGACAGTTGGTATGAACACGCCGATTGCCGGAGGTGCGACGATCATTGCTGTCCCTCAATTCATGCCGGACGAGGCAGCAAAAGTGATTCATGAAACACAGGCAACTATATTTATGGGTGTTCCATCGATGTATACGATCTTTGCTAATATTCCTGGTAATCGAAAACCGGATTTCTCTTCATTACGAATATGTTTTTCCGGAGGTGCGGCACTTCCAGCAGAAGTGATGAAGCGGTTTGAAACGAAATATAATGTTCCAATTTGCGAGGGCGATGGTCCAACAGAGTGTTCTCCAGCAACTTCAATTAATCCGATATATGGGGAGCGTAAGCCGGGTTCTATTGGAAAAGCAATTCCTGAAGTGCAGATGAAGATTGTTGATCAAGACGGGAATGAAATGTCAACAGATGAAATTGGCGAGATTGTCGTTCGCGGTGAAAATGTGATGAAAGGATATTTCAAAATGCCGAAAGAAACTGCTGAATCATTTTTCGAAGAGTGGTATCGTACAGGTGATATGGGTTATGTTGATGATGAAGACTATTTCTACATTATTGATCGAAAGAAAGATATGATCATCGTAAACGGTATGAATGTTTACCCGCGAATGATTGAGGAAGTTATTTATCAGCATGTTGCGGTGTTG
>DTUY01000363.1:1483-39561 GCA_012963885.1 Candidatus Poribacteria bacterium
TGTTGTGCCGGAACCGGACGATTTACATGGAGAGGTGCCGCGGGCGGTAATTGCCTTAAAGCCCCAGGAAAGTGCATCCAAAAATAATATCCTCGATCTATGCCGGAGAAATCTTGGTAGGCATCAGATACCGCGAATTGTTGAATTCGTTGATCAGTTACCGAAATCTCCAACGGGGAAAATTCTCAAGCGAGAATTGATCTGCAAAGGTGAAATTGAGCGAGGTATTGATATCCGAATCAATTAACCCGAGCGTTTATAAGCAGCGTTTTCAATTGACGGGTTGTTTGCGAGGATGATATAATCCTAGCTTTTAAAGTCCGGCATGGGTGGTTTTGTGCTAGCAGTGGATTTGAATAAGACGCTTTTCTATCGTCACCGCGGTTTTGATCGCGAAGGCTTCGCCAAGTCTGTCGAGTTAGCTAAAGATAGGCTAAAGCAGTTGAGGAGTGAAATTGATGTTGGAATAGATTTTCAGTTTGTCAATGATCCTTCTATTCCCCATTCAGTATCTGTAGAAAAGATACCAATAGTTAGTACTACATTGTCTGTCCCTCACTCGGTTCGAGTTCCATATTCCGCTCCAAACATCACGCAGTCTGTGCCCAATTACCAACAAATCAACTCTTCTATTAATCAAATTGATTTTCCTAGTCTTGATCTTTATGGGTAGTTGAAATTGTAATCAAAATAGTATATTGTAAGGAGAGTAAATGCAAAGATCTGATGGTCGCCGCCAGGATCAGATGCGACCTGTGACCATCATAAGACATTACCTGCAGCATCCGGAAGGGTCGGTGTTGATTCAGGTTGGAGGTACTGAAGTGATATGCACAGCTTCAATCGAAGATGAGAGACCTCGTTTTATGAAAACACAGAATATTCGGAATAAAGGCTGGGTTACTGCTGAGTACTCAATGTTACCTAGATCCACGCATGATCGGATGCAGCGCGAGATTACACGTGGACGGGCTGGTGGAAGGACTCAAGAAATCCAACGTTTAATTGGAAGGTCAATGCGTGCTATCACTGATCTTGAGGTGCTTGGAGAACGTACCATTTGGATTGACTGTGATGTCATTCAGGCTGATGGTGGTACTCGAACATCAGCGATCACTGGAGCATTTATTGCTTTATGGGATGCTTGTAAATGGCTAAAAGATTGTGGCGCAATCAAGGACGTTCCGATTGAAACTAATGTCGCCGCAATCAGCGTTGGTGTGATTGATGGTGTGCTGATGCTTGATTTGTCTTACGAAGAGGACTCCAGAGCGGATGTAGATATGAATATTGTCATGGCGGGAGATGGCAGATTCATTGAGTTGCAGGGAACAGCCGAAGAAAGTCCCTTTTCACAAAGTGAGCTTGATCAGATGATAGGGCTTGGGACCGCTGGAGTTGGCGATCTGGTTCGGTTACAAAATCGAATTATTGATGAGAACTTAGATGAAGCTAGTATTGGCAACGCTCAATAGTGGGAAAATTGCTGAGTTTCGACAAATACTAATGGATAAAAGCTTCGTCAACGTGCGCTCACTTCTTGATTATCCGACTATCCCTGGTATAATTGAGAGTCGAAGGACTTTTGCTGGAAACGCAATTAAAAAAGCAGTGGAGGTGTCAAAACACATAAATGCTGTCACCATTGCTGATGACTCCGGTTTGGAGATTGATGCACTTGATGGTGAACCAGGGGTTCTTTCTGCACGGTATGCCGGTGAGAATTCAACGCCAGGTCAATTAATTACTAAAGTATTAAAAAGGCTTGAGAAAACACCTGATGTTGAGCGGACAGCTCGATTTAGGTGTGCAATTGCGTTGGTGATACCAAGTTGTGAGGAAACGGTGATTGAAGTTGTTGAAGGTGTTTGTGAGGGAAAAGTCACCCTTAACAAGCGCGGAGAACACGGGTTTGGCTATGATCCAATCTTTGTTCCTTTGGGGTATAACCAAACTTTTGCTGAACTTGGGTCAGAAATTAAGAATAAGATTAGTCATCGTGCCAAGGCATTGGGGATGATAATGAAACTTATACTCTCTTAAGGTATACAGTTACAAGGAGTGCATATTATGAGTCAGCAGTATTCACAAATTGTAAAAAAGATAATTACGGAACTGGAATCTCGCGATCCATGTCCCTCGCTTTCTCCAACTGAGGATTGGAATTCTGAACTAACCATCAGAATCGAAAATTATTCACTTGGAGAATTGTTTGATGGTTTTGCTGTCACAGATTCAGAGTTTGGCGATTGTGTTAAGAGTGGCTTGTTGCTCTGGAATGACGCGCTCGATTCGTCACATAAGATTGTGCAGAACATTGGAACTAAAACAGGGAATTACTGGCACGCTATTATGCATCGCCGCGAAAGTGACTACAGCAATGCAAAATACTGGTTTGGCCGAGTCGGCAAGCATCCAATTTACTTTCAACTTCATCGGCATGCGATGGAATTGTCTCAGACTGAACAACTGGGAGAGTACACAGATATACTTGAATCCAATGAAGAGTGGAATGCCGTTCAATTCGTTGACTGGTGTCAGGCAGCAGAGAGTTTAGATGATAGGGTGAAAAATTTTCTTGAACAGCTACAACTCAAAGAAATAGGGTTACTCATTGATTTCTCCTGTAAAAATGCGTTGATATAATTAAAGTTAAAGTTTAGAAGGAATAACAAAAAGCCAAGCAGAAGATTAAACTAGCTGCTTGGCTTTTTTGGGAATTCATTTAGGTGAGGGAATACCTAATAAATTGATCCCGATATGTCGTCCGTGGATCGGGAAAGAAGAAATCGATGCAATCGGTCGGGTCATCGATTCAAAATGGATTAGTACTGGGTCTAAGACAGCAGAATTTGAACAGAAATTTGCCGAATATATTGGTGTCAAGCATGCAATTGCAGTCAGTTCCTGCACGGCTGCTTTACACTTATCATTGGTTGCAGCTGGGATTGAATCTGGCGATGAAATCATAAACCCTATACATTTACTGCTACAGCAGAAGCAATCAGCCATGCTCATGCAATTCCGGTATTTGTGGATATAGATCCGTTAGATCTCAATATTGATGTCTCGCGGATTGAGGGAAAAGATTACGTCGCGTACCAAATCAATACTACCGGTTCATATTGCTGGTTATCCATGCGATATGGAATCAATTACTGATATTTGCCGAAAGTACAATTCAATATCTGTTGATAATGCTATCATAACTCGATATCGAGGACAAATGATTGGGAATCTCGGAGACCTCTTTCAGCTTTTACGCTACTAAGAACCTAGCAACGGGTGGAGGGGGAATGATCATTACCAACAACGATCAATTTGCCAAAGAGATTAGAGTAATGCAGTTACATGGGATTGACAAAGACGCATGGGAACGTCAGCAACGCGTAATGTATGGTATTATGAAGTGGTTTCTCAAGGTTATGAATGCAATATGACAGACATTCAAGCAGTCATGGGGTTATGTTAATTAGCCAAAATCAAGGAGCAATATCAAATCCGTAAATATTTTGCAACTTTGTATGGAGAAGGTTTTAGCAATGTGCCCGCGATTATCATAACCTTCAGAATCTAAATTAGGGCGTCATGCTTGGCACCTTTATATTATTCAACTTTCTATCTATTGAGGCATTTGGAGTTGACTGAGATTAGCTTATTAATAGAATGCGCCAGGAGAATATTGAGTGTGGAGTGCACTATATCCCCTCAACCTGCTTCCACTCTATCAAAAAAAATATAGTTATTGTCGAGGCGATTTTCCAAATGCCAAATCATCTTTCCAATGCGTTGTTAGTTTGTCGATACACCCAGTTTTGAAAGATGAAGATATTGATCTCGTCATTGAGGTAGCAAGATCAATTCTTGCTGGTTGATGTTAATGTTATTGCCCAAGAAATGAAGAAGAAGAAATCGCAGAGAAAATTTACACCCGTGTTTTTTATCTTTGCTATTTTGGGTTGGGGTGGATATTGGTTCTCTCCCTATTTACTTGATTCTATCCCGCCCATTCTTAAGGTAGGGAAACTAATAGATCAAGAAATTTATAGTGGTAAAATCGATGTAGAAATTATGTCGACAGATCCAACACATCGATCAACAGGTCTAAAGTCTGTCACAGCACAGATTGATCAAGACATTCCGATAAAGCTGGAAAAGCGCAAACGATTCAGTAGATTTTATACGAACCGACCTCCTGCTCCATTCGTAATTGATACGACCAATCTGGATGAGGGTTTTCACAGCATTACCGTAGTTGCGACTGACAAATCACGAAACAGGAACCACAGTCAAGTCCAATATACTTTTTTTGTTGACAATCAGCAAACAAGAATTGAGACTCTCCCAGATTTAATAAGTGCAAAACAAGGACAGACATCGGCAATTTTTATCAAGACGAGTGAGCCTGCGACGAAAGTCAAAGCGAGAATATTTGATAAAGATTATAGTTGCTATCCGATCAAGGTTGATTCTAGCCAAGGGTATTTTTATCGATTACTTATTGGCGTGGGTGTGCAAGAGAGCGTCGGTATTCATCCAATGATGGTCTCGATGACTGATCAGGTGGAGCGTGTAATAGAGAAGACCTTTTTTGCCAGAGTTGGCAGAATTGAATTTGCACACGGTGGGTATGTAAAACTATCGCCAGAAAAGAAAAAGGTTATGATGGATAAGTCAAAGAGCCATGAGGATAATGCCAAGCGTTGGGAAGCATACAACCAAGCGAACAAGACAGCAGGGCAACTTTGGAGAGGGCATTTTATTCGACCTGCTTTAGGGGGGGTGACATCGCCGTTCGGGAAATATCGTGAATACAATACGGGTGTGAAACGGCATCATCTTGGAATCGACATTGCGAATCAAGTTGGAACGGCCATATACGTGGGGAACAGTGGTATTGTAACTCTGGTGGATAATTTACACATATATGGCAAAACCGTGGTCATTAATCATGGACAGGGCGTTTCAACGAGCTATAATCATCTCAGCGAAGTTAAGGTTGAAATTGGTCGTCAAGTAGAAAAAGGGCAGGAGATTGGGTTAATGGGAGCGACCGGTCAGGTGACTGGTTCTCATTTACATTGGGGGATGGTTGTAAATGGAACTGCGATTAATGCAGAGCAATGGATCGATCAGGACTTTTCATATGACGAAGAGATTTTAGGACAATGATCGTTAAGAAACTGGACTTGAAACAAACGGTTCCAAGTCCAATTTGCTTGTCATGTGATGTTTGCTGCCATTTTCTCGATCAAGATAGTTTTATGGCGCCAGTTTTCACCCCCAAAGAGCGAGAACGAGCAATTGAAGCTGGATTTTCCCAAGGCCTTTTCAACCCTACTGCCGATGGTAAGAGTTCACGGATTCGACTGAGGGCTTATGACGAAATGTTTATTTGTCCTGCCTTTTTACCTGAAACGGGGGAATGTTCCATTTATTCGATCCGTCCTCTTGATTGTCAGATATATCCATTTGTGATTGTGTTCGATGAAGATCGAAAACGGGTTCTGCTCTGTGTTGATCAAATTTGCCCATATACGGAGATAGAAATCTCTAAATTTCACCAGGACGCAAATCGGGTTGTTGCATTTTTGGAATCAGATGCAGTAATGTCAGAAATTGCCGAGAGCCGGAGTTTAGTTGGTTCACATCTGGAAACTGTAACGGTTATTCGTCCTCTAGACAGGCTGACCTCTTATCTTACTCAGACCATTAACAATTGATGATAAACCCATTTTTGACAGCTATGCGTGTCAAGTAGACACAAAGTTGTCGAGCTATGCTTTTGTGTCAAACTGGATTTGGCAAGATCTCTTTGATTTTAAGTGGACAGTTATTAACGATCAATTTTGCCTTTTTGTCAGACAAATAGATAGCTTTTTTATGCCGATTATGCCGATGGGTAGGCGGTTCAACCAGAATACGATCCGGTATGCTTGGGATTTGATGATCGCTAATAGCCAAAATGATCAGATTGTTCGGATTGAAACTGTGCCTGATGAAAAGCTTCCCCTTTTTCATCTCTTGGGGTTTCAGCCCTTTTTAAGAGAGACAGAATACCTTTACAGCACAAATCAACTCACTCACCTCCACGGAAATTCTTATAAAAGTAAGAGGTCGTCGATAAATAGTCTTATCCGAAGTGGGCAGAATCTCCGGATTGATGCGTATCGACCAGCAATGCGTGATCAATGCCTGGAATTGTATCATAGATGGCAATTGGAACGTCAGACAAAATATGACAATGCCATATACCATGCCATGCTGGCAGATTCTTTGGTCGCTTATAAATCTAGTTTAATCCATTTTAAGCAACTTGGATTGGTTGGTTTGTTGGGTTACGTTAACGGGGAACTTAGAGCGTATACTTGTGGATATCAGTTGAATCATCAAGTATTTTGCATTTTGTTTGAAGTGGTTGATCTCTCAGTTAAGGGGTTCCCACAATTTATTTTTCGGGAATTTTGTCGTGGTCGGTCAGAACGTTGGCTTAACACGATGGGAGACTCAAATCTCGATAATCTGCGGAAAGTGAAGTTGTCATATCGCCCAAGCCAAACGATTCCAGTTTATAACGTCAGATATGAGAAATGAAAGTCGCATCTATTTTTCTTAACGGCTACTACAACTTCGATCAGATACGATTTTATCGGGACGAAATTGAATCTGCACTTGAACACGACGTCCCACTAATTTGTGCGGATGGTGGTATTCGTATATTCCAAATGTGTGATCTTGTCCCGACTGTCCTAATTGGGGACCTCGATTCAATACCAAATTTCACAACGATCGATGAACTGAAACAATCTGGCGTGAACATTATTGATAAATGGATTGGGAAAACTGATAAAGATTATACGGATGGTCAACTTGCAGTCGTGCATGCACTCAGTGTGTTGGGATGTAATTATATTGTTATTTACGGGAGTTTTCCGACCTCTTCTGATGCTGACCATTTCCTTGGTAATCTCAAGTTGATGCGTTTTGGCTTTTGTATGTCACTAGTTCCATCGAACTTCCAGGCAGAGATGCGAGATGTTTTTCAGGCGATTTATTTCGTTACATCTCGGATTGAGATTGATCGTAAAAATGAGAAATTACAGTATATTTCCTTAATTGCTGAACATGGAAACGTCAACGTGAAAAGTAGTATTGGTTTGCGATGGGATGTGTCTAACCTGTGGATTGATCCTGATCAGCCAAAGGCACTACGAAACGTATTCATGTCAGAAGTTGATCAAGTTATTATTGAGTTGGCTGAGGATTCTGATCCTGTCTATATTATTCATAATTGGTGAGATATGAAAAATGAAAAAACTGGGTATTATATCTGGTTCTGGGGATTTGCCATTTCTGCTTGCGGAATCCGCAGTCAATCACGGGATGTTGCCAATCGTTGTCCAAGTTACGCGAGATCTGTCCCCTAAATTGGGGCAAATTGCTAACCAGATCCATTCAATCGGCATTGGGCAAATCCGAAAAATTATCAAGCTATTCCTTGATTCTGGTGTTGATGAAGTTTCAATCATTGGAAAAATCGAGAAAAGCATTCTACTCAATCCGCTTCAACTAGACACTGCGGCCATTAGAATTTTATCGCAACTTCCTAACAAAGGGGATCGAGCGATTATGAAGGCAGCAATTAACTACTTTGAGAGAAAAGGAGTAAAGATAATTGATCAAACACGTTACCTTAAGAATTTGTTGCCTGCCGCGGGAGTTTTGACTAAGCGAAAGCCCACAGGATCTCAATGGCAAGATATTAAGTATGGTATCGAATTGGCTCGCCAGGTTGCGGGTGTGGATATTGGCCAGACTGTGGTGGTTAAAAATATGATTCCAATTGCAATTGAGGCCATTGAAGGAACAGACTCTACAATCGAGCGCGGTGGAGCATTAGGTGGAAAAGGAATTGTGGTTGCCAAAGCAGCTGCGCCTGACCACGATTTCCGGATTGATGTCCCGACAGTCGGGGAGCAAACACTGAAGTTGCTTCATCAAGCTGAAGGAAGCGTATTAGCATTTGAAGCAGGTAGGGCTTTCTTACTAAACGGCGACCACCTCTCTCAGACCGCAGACCAACTAAAAATATCCTTGGTAGCAGTTAGCTGAGTTTACTTATTAACAGAAACAAATGTTCAGAAGGAACAGGATATTTGTTTGCTATGGAAGTTTTTCGAAGATTTGTTCTTTGGTTGGAAATTGCCCTACTTCACGCTTTGAGAAAATTAATTCGCTGTTTAAGGATACTTCAAAACACCCTCCACTTCCCGGAACAAGTGTTAGCCCTTTTATTGCCGTTTCGTATTTGCTGAGCAAGTCGTCCGCCAAACTGGCGGCCCGTGGCAGGTAGTTTCAAGCGGTACAATATTCAATAATTAGGTTCATTGCGCTCTCCTGACTTTAGAAACTCATTACCTCAATTTTAAGAGAAATCGAAACAATTTGCAAGTTTTTTTATAATATTTTTCATTGTGGTTTAGCTTAGGTTTAGGTGTATCGAGGATTGCAATAATTTATTTGACAAAATATGCGAAACTATAGTATATTAACCTTATTATAGGGTCGATCAATATTATTCTAGTCGGGCTTGTGCAGGCCCAAATGGAATAGGAATATTTTGATTTTTGGTTGATTTTTACAATTATATGTGTTATATTACTGGCGTTTTGTTCAAGACCTTATTGGAATTGGGAGGGAAGTAACCGCAATGGCAGCATCGCCACTAATTTCGGGTGGAGCAATACCGGGAATCGCTCAGACAGAGCCTTTGGTGTCAATATCTTCGGCGTTGCAAAAACCTTCTATAGGTCCTTCCTTTCAGATGGGAAGGGACAGTGCCGCCTTAGCTAGCCGTTCCAGAGCACCTGCAAACTCGGTAATTGGGCGTTCTTTTAACGTCGCTACTTCCGCTGGATCTCCGTCGGCCGTCAGTCGCGATGCAAGTGGGAATCTAGTGGGTAGTGGTATTATTGTGGATTCTAGTGGATAGCTAGTTTTGCAATTTGTTATAGTGCTCGATTAGTTTGCGGAGGAGTTTTGGTTTTCCCGCGAATATGCCTGCTGGCTTTTTTGGGTTTCTTTGATTGTAAT
Source organism: Candidatus Poribacteria bacterium (assembly GCA_012963885.1). GTDB lineage: Bacteria > Poribacteria > WGA-4E > WGA-4E > UBA9662 > UBA9662. The sequence continues at coordinate 10,577 of DTUY01000363.1, forward strand.
TAATAGTTTGGAAATTTTTATCCAATACGATTCCGCCAGCTTCCCTAACAATTATGTCCCCTGCGCATATATCCCATTCGTTTTTTGGCTGCACTGTAAAGTAGAAGTTCGATGTTCCCGTAGCTAGCCTTCCCAGCTTATAAGCTACACTACCAACGTAATGTAGGTCTCCAAGAATTGGAGCAAAACCTTCGAGCATTCCCTTCCGTTTTTCAGTTCGACTTACCAGTGCGGACGCCTGTTTTAAATCATCGCAGTCAATGCACTCGATAGGGACTCCGTTACAGAACGCACCACCATTAGACACAGCATTGAAGACTTCATTCGTGGCAGGGTTGTGCAAAACGCCAACGATCGGTCTGCTGTTTTCAACTAGCGCGATAGAAACTGCAAATTGCGATAGTCCTTCAATAAATTCTTGCGTTCCATCAATCGGATCAATAATCCAGACACGTGGCTTTGTTAATCTCTCTGATGAGTCCTTTGTTTCTTCCGAGAGCCAACCATCATCAGGGAAATTTTCCATGATAATTTCTTGGATTTTTTTGTTGGCTTCGAGGTCTGCGGTCGTCACAGGATTATTTGGGCTTTTATCTTTGACCTCGTAGTTACTGCGATAGTATTTCATTATGATTTCACCCGCGGATTTTGCTGCTTGTAATGCGACTTTAAGTTCTTGCATCTCAATTCTTTAAAGACAGTAATTTGTAAAATAATGGTATTATAAAAGCGGAGTAGATAAGGAAATCCTAAAGATAAGGATAGCTCAGCGAGTAAACCCCTCTTAATATAAGGAAAATTCTTAACGGGAATTTAAGTCTCTTAAGCCGCTCCCGGATTTAGAGATCTGGAATTCGCGGCAGTATAGATCAAGAAGGGGTCGAAGCTGTCAAATCATTCGTTTGTTTGAACCGAGACTGAAAGGTTTGCTTGCCTCTCTTACCTAAAACACCGCCAAATGTCACATTAGGTTCATTGTTAACCGAAAATTCTTTTACGGGATGTGATGTGGCCTATTGTGAGAGGAGTTGGTCTAGTTCCGCTTCGTCGTCTTCAACTTCAGATGTTGCAGAATCCTTATCTCCTTCTGTGACAAAACCGTAAAGTTCGAATTCCGCAATCTTGGCCAGAGCTTTTGTTTTCCCGCCTATTTGTCGATAGCCAAAACCTCTCCGCACATTTTTCCGTCTCAGAGCTGCATCATCGGCAGTGCGACGGATACGGGCTCTAATGCCTGCCGTATGAACAGCTCTGGTCAGGCGTATATCAATTTTATTCTCTTTATTGCTCTTGACTTCCTTGATCTTTTCCCATTTTCCGTTTGAGTCTGTCACCCATATATCAAGCATTTGTATGAGACTATCAGATGCGGAATGGATTATAACACGATGAATGGATTTGGGTTCTGGAAGGATAACGACAGCCTCAGATGGAGCCGCATAGGTGGACATAGTCCTAATATAGCTATCTTCGCCAGACATTGAACTTTCAACATATTGTGTTTGCCCCACAGTTTTTAGGTCACCATCAATTATGGCGGGGTCGTTTGCCTGAGTACCCTCCATTAGAGCATAATTCGAACTCCATTCTTGCCCGGCAGAAAAATTCTGTAACGCTGTGCAACTAGCCAATATCAACACCATGGATGCTACAGCAGTTAATTGGATTATTCCTTGCAACTTCATGATTTACCTCCTTGCTGTGTGATTATTGGATTCATTTGTTGGATCATTGTTAAAATGCCGTTTTTTGACAACTTACTAACTTTGAACTTCAAATCTTGGAAGAATGGAATTAAATCTTCTTCTGCTGATTGACTTAAGTAGTAGATGAGAAAGCTGTTGTTCATTGGTCCCGGCAGTTTTTGATGTAAGCGGTCTCCCTCAATTAAACGAAAAAGCCTTGGATAGAATTGACTGCCATACCGTTGTTGCAACTCTGAAACGATGGAATATGAATAATTGTAACACCAATGGGTTAAAGGTCCAAATGTGGCATGTCCTCGCCAATTTTGTACGGCATTGACACCGTCAAGATCAAGCTTTAAGTCATCGTGAAGGTCAACTTTTCCGTGTTCGTTTCCCTTTGCATATTCAACTTCAACCAAAACGGCAATTCCTTCAGCAAACCACATTGGAAGCAAATAGATGTTGGTAAAAGCATGGGCTAACTCATGGGCTTTGACGGGTCTCTGGTTGTACATTTCAACCGGAAAATCCATTTGAATTCCGGTAATCTTTTTGATAAATTCGCCATTTCGATACTCGTTCTGTAATTGAGTGTGTGTTACTGCTCGATGCTTGGAACCATTGTACAGGTCATGTAAGACTATTTTTATTTTTTGATTGGGTTCGAAACCGTACACATCTTGATTGCTGGGTTCAAAGCCAAAGATATCGTGAACAAAATCGTAAAGACTCTCCATATACACAAGCGATCCGTGCCCGAGCCCGAGGCGTTCATCCGCACTATCATAATTTTTGAGCTTTTGAATATCTTTGCTGAAAGTCAAGGTATAATGCTTACTTTCAAGCGTCAAGCTGCTGGCAGAAGCTTGAATATCTGAGTTAGATCTGGCAAGTGTGACATATCGTTTTTTCAGCCTATTTCTAGCTTCTGCGGTCTTTCTTTTGTGCACTTCATTTAATTGGGCACAACCAATTGTAAAGATGATGAGTAACCCTATGACTCCAATAATAATCTTCCATGGATCGTACCATTTCATAGAAAAGTATCCATTCAATTTATTGAGTGTTGAATGCTAAAGTTGAAAGCATTCGGTTGTAGGTCTGTAGATACTGCTCGTAACTTGCTTGATTGGGAACCCATAGATCATAATGATAAATGTAAAAAGTATTACTAGTTGAGCGCATGAAAAGAGAATCTTTACTGCGCCTGCCATCGTCAGCAACCATGTCGTAGTAATATCCACTGACTCGGTCGGCAGAAAGGATTTTCCCTTGATCAGTAACCTCCAAGTTTTGCTTAAGAGCTCCAGCCTCATTAAGAAATTCTATCGTTTCAAGAAGACCTTCGACATATTCTTTTGGCGTGCTAATATCACTTACAGTCTGTTTTTCAACCCAGATCAGAATATGCGGAATTTTATTTTCTAACACATCAACGAGTTGGTAAACAAAATCTGACTCGACTACCGGTTCCATTAGGAGAAGCGAGTCCATCTCGTTTACTTCAACCTTAAAACCAAAAATCTCCTCCCAATCAAGAAAAGCGTCGATTGTATTCTTGTTGCTAATTTCTTTAACAGTCCAACCATTGACTGGCAGATTAAGGAATTTAAACAGGTACCTTTGGTTTCGGTATTCGCTGCCATGCAATCCAAGTCTAGGCAGGCTTGGACCCTCTTTGGTAATTGAATCCAAGGCGTTACTACCCTCATCTCCACAGCTAAACAGTATTATTGGCAAACATAGTAGAAATAATATTACGGTTTTTTTGCAATTCAGCATTTTAAGCGGCCCAGTCGTCAAGTACCATTAGACAATAGGCAATTTTACCACGAAAGCCCTCTCATTTGCCACGTAGAACTACTAATTTCACAATCTTTGTGATTTTCTGATTGTCTTGGCTCGTGATGACAAATTTGTAAAAGTTAAGTCCCATTTGCCTCTGATTGATTCCTTACCATTTGACTTCATTATATTCTATGTTAGTTGGTAGTTCAGGAAATTCATAGATAAATTTTTCGAAGACAGAATAAATTTTGATTTCGATCTTGTCAACACTTTCGATCTTGTCAACACTACGGGGTAGGAAGTAAGTAAATACGGTTGTGGAAGAAAAAGGATTATGATTTCGACAACCCCCCAAACACCGTTTCATGTTGCATTATGCCTGAAGTAACTGCTACTTTAAATCGCCCGACTGGTTTGAAATCGCACCGTTTGATCCTTTGTTAGATGTTATTCGAAACAAGTTAAAAAAACAAAAACTTTAGACGCAATGTCATGGGTTTCATTAGTCTCGACGATGTGGTTAGGGAAATCAACTCGAGCGGTGATGTTAGCAGATTCAAAGGTGGGTTGCCGATTTAGTCCTATGTTTACATTGTCCCTATCATGGATACTATTTGCCGGCTTTGGTCGATATCGCTTGTTCGTCTTGGTAATTTGGTTGCTGAGAAGACGACTTCAATATTCTGGACATCTGAAAAATTCTAGGGTTGCCAATTTTGGTAGTAAATCCAATGGGTGGTCGATTCGATCAATTCGCTGGTATTCCTGGAGGATCAACCATCATTTCCATACCATCTATTTCGATGTTTTGATTAATACCAGCGAACGGTGAAAATCCCAAAACTTGCGGCAATTTTTCATGCATTATATCGAAAATTACAATTCCCCCTTGGTCGAGAGGACGCCGACGATGCGTTCATCTATACTGGTGGCCGTGTCTAGAGCCTTGGCAATGCCTTTAAAGATTGCTTCGGCGATATGGTGGCGATTTGAACCATAGGCAACATTAATATGGAGTGTTGTACCGCTATGGTTAACAAATCCGTGGAAAAATTCCTCAACTAGTTCAACATCAAAAGTACCAATCTTGTCGTTGGTAAGTGGTGTGTTGTAAACCAAAAAGGGCCGATCGCAAAAATCTAAGGTAATTTCTGCAAGTGCTTCATACATTGGCATCTCAAAATTGCCGAAACGCCGCATTCCTGATTTGTCTTTAACTGCTTGGCGAAACGCGTCACCTAAACAGATCCCAACATCTTCAACAGTGTGATGGTCATCGACTTGCAAATCCCCAACTGCTTTCAGCTCCAAATCGAAAAAGCCATGTTTAGCAAACAGTTCAAGCATATGATCTAAGAATCCTACTCCTGTCTGAACATCGGATTCACCAGATCCATCGATATTCAGTTTGAGCGAAATCTGTGTTTCACCTGTTTCACGATAAACTTCGGCTTTCCGTTCCAATTTGATAGTCCTAAACCTACAATTTCCCCGCTTGGAGAGTTTAGCATACCGATCTCTCCAAATCAAGATAGAATCTGCATTCGATACTTTCAAATTATCTATGTGTTTTTCATCAGGCCGTGCTATAATCTTGACTTTATAATCGTATTCTGATTGTACTTCATAGGCAGGTGAAATTGTAATGTATCAGATTCAAACTGTATCAAATGAAGAGTTGGAACTGCTAAAGCAATTCGATACACCGACCATATGTAATGTTATTGAACTCTTTGACGTTCGTTCGCGTAATATCGGTTACATGGATCAACGTATCAAGTCGAACTTTCCTGAAATGCCACCCATGGTCGGCTACGCAACAACGGCTACGTTTCGTTCCAATTCTCCGCCACGTGGGAATGATGCGTATTCGGGTCTTGAAGGGCAAATTGATCAATTGGAGCACATTCCTGAGCCACGTATTGTTGTTTTTCAAGACTTGGATAGTCCGTCTGTGGCTGCAACTTTTGGTGAAGTAATGTGTACGACATACAAGGCCTTTGGTTGTGTGGGTTTAATTACCTCTGGGGCAGGTCGTGATTTGGATCAGGTTCGTGCTATCGACTTCCCCGTTTTTACCAGTGGTACAATATGCGCCCATGGCTACTGCCATGTCATTGATGTTAATGTTCCTGTGCATGTGGGAGGAGTGGCAGTCTATCCAGGGGATCTATTGCACGGCGATGCGAACGGTGTGACCACAGTACCGAATGAAATTGCAGGTCAGGTGGCACGATCTGCTGCTCAGTTCATCGAAGCAGAAGGATATATCCTCGATTGCCTCAAGAGCGGCAGTCGCGATAAAATGGAGTGGACAAAATCCCGTGAGGCATACAGCAAAAAGATTTCTGAACTCAAGGAACAAATAAGTCCTAAGTAGAACATGGAACTTGAAAAGCATTTTTTCTCAATGGTATAATAACCAAAATCCATACTATGACAGTTTTTGAGGTGTTTATGAGGTTGGGTTTTTTGCTCCGACAGATCGTCGCTTTTGTGCTTTTTTTAGGCATTTGTCGATACGCAACTGGTGGAGAGCAAGAAGACTATACTTTCGCTTATAAGCTTTATAACAATAAGGCTTATTCAGTTGCACAGGATCAATTCGATCAGTTTATTAGAAGGTATCCCCGTAGCGACAACGCAGACGACGCAAGACTCTTGATAGCTGAATGTGCCTTACAGCTAAAGAATTTTGATGAAGCAATCCAAAATTATAAGCAACTTTTGATTGATTATCCGGGAACCTCCCTTCATTTAGATGCACTGCAAGGAGTAGCTATTTCGTGGTATAGGCAAGGAAAATACGAAGAGGCAATCAAAGGTTACGAAGAAGTACTGGAAGTCGCAGTTGAACCGGAAGTTATTTCTCATAGCCTCTATTTGATCGGTGAGTCATTTGATAACCTGGGGCTGTACCAAAAAGCGGGTGAATACTATGACCAGGTGATCTCCGAATATTCGCAATCAAAGGAGATGGCAGATGCACTTTATTCCAAAGGCTGGACATTCTACCGACTTAAAAACTTCCGGTCAGCTTATGAACTCCTTTCTGGTTTTAGTCGAAAATATCCGAATCATTATACTGCTCCCGAGGCGGGCTACCGTGCAGCTGAATCACTTTTCAAAATGGGTGAATGGGCCAACGCACAAATCGAGTTTGGTGATTTTATCCAAACTTATATGGCTGATCCCAAGCGGGGGCAGATGATTACCGACGCACGATTTAGACTTGGCGAATGTTATTTTCAGCAGCGGATGATGGCTGAAGCAAGACAAGAATTTAGCCTGCTTCTCAATGAAGGAATAGGTTCTCTCATTTTAGCTGAAGCTCAATATTGGATTGCTGAGATTTTGGCTGAAGAGAAGAAAGCGACTGAAGCTATTTATGAATATCAGAAAGTAATAGACCTATACCCAGATAGTTCTGTATCTGACAATGCCCGGTACGGAATTGGTATGGTTCACTTTGAACAAGGTGAGTATGCTAAGGCACTCAGTACATTTAAAACAGTGGCAGTCAATTTACAATCTGGATTGTCACATGCCGCACGATTTCGGATGGGGGAATGCTTTCGAATGCTTCGAGAGTTTAACACAGCCATACTTAACTATAAGAAGATATTGGGCTTTCCATCTCCCTATGCCGATGATGCCTCCTACCAAATTGGAATCTGCTACTTCCAATTGCGTGACTATCAGGGAGTAATCGGTGAACTCAATAAACTCATTGAGATTTATCCTGAGACAGATCTTAGACCCTATGCACTTTATCATCTTGGTTTGGCTTATTTTAATTCGGAATTATACCTGGAAAGTTCCCAAACCTTTGGTCTTTACTTTGCTAGTGTTCAGGATCGAAATCTTGAAACTGCCCCAGCTGATGAAGCTCTTTTTTGGAAAGCACGAGCGCTGTATGAAGTAGAGGACTATGCTGGAACCATCAAAGCATGCAATCTTTTAATACAAAAGTACCCACAAAGCAAACACTTGCTCCAATCCAATTATTTTATTGCTGAAAGTACGTATTGGCAAAGTCCAACCAAAGAGTCCTATCGGTCTGCACGTCAAAAATATCAGGAACTGATTAAGGAAGAACCTCATAGCGAGTGGGCTGAGAAATCGCAATTTAGTATAGGTTGGACTTATTTTTCGGAAGCAGCAGTCTCTAGCGATAAAGAGCGTCAAAAGTATTATAACCGGGCTATCGCTACTTGGAAAACGATGATCCAGAAGTACCCTGAGAGTGGGTTGGCAGATCAAGCATTATACCAGATTGGTGTTTCCCAGTGTAATCTCAAAAAATATTCGGAGGCAATTCAATCGTTTACGCGTGTCATAGGTTCATATGCCAGCAGTAGCTGGCAAGATAATTCCCAATACCAAATTGGATGGTCTTTTTACAAGCTGGAAAAATATTCGGATGCTATCGATGCTTTTTCAGAGGTGATCAGGAAATTTCCTTCATCTCGACTTCAACCTAATGCGATTTTCGGCGTAGCAAATTGTTATTTCAAACAGGGACGATATACAAACGCAATTACCGAATACAACAAAGTTGTCGAAAACTATCCAAACCTAAAAGTACCAGCACGTGAAGCTGGAGCGGAGAAAGCGGTTAACCTTCGTCCAGAAGCTCAATACTATATCGCCGAAAGCTTTATGAATCTCAAGAATTATAGTGAAGCCATCAAAGCATTTGAAAAAGTCATCCAGCACTATCCCAAAAGCAACTGGGCAGACGATGCACAATACAGTGTCGCTACTGCACATGAAAACTTAGGACAGAAGGAAAAATCGCTACAGGCTTACCGGATACTGATCAAAAATTATCGATCCAGCAGTCTCGCTCCGGATGTGCAACTTCAAATTGGTCGGTTTTACTATGCCGATAAAGATTACAAACGAGCAATCTCGGAATTTCAAAAAGTTATCAAACAATACCCAAACACCCCGTCTGCTTGGTTGGCTAAATATAATATTGGTAAATCTTATCTTATGCTCGGATCGTATAAGCAATCAATTGAAGCATTCAGTCAAGTTGATCCGAAAAGTGAATTTTCTGCCAGCGCAATGTTCGAAATCGGAAATGCTTGGTACAGCAAAAGAAACTCACGTCGTAATCTTACCAACGCCATCAACATATTAACTGATATTCCTCAAAAACACCCGAAAAGTCCTTTCGTTGCCAGAGCTCTTCTACTTGCAGGCGAATGCTATCAGGAAATGATTCAATGGCAAAAAGCAATAGATCTTTACAATCGAGTTCTATCATATTACCCCCAATCGGATCAAGCAGAATATGCACAAATTTCATTGGGTCATTCTTATAAAGCGCAGAAGAATTTTCTTCAAGCGATTGAAGCTTACGATGTCATCCGTAAAAAAGGGACAGATCGTTATCGTATAGAGATAGTTGTTGATGCTGAACTCCATCTTGCTGAGACTCAGGCGATTCTCGGGCGACATTACGATTCAGGTGTGACTTATCTGCGTGTGCGTCATCTCCGTGAACAGCATGATAGCCTTACTGCCTTCCACGCGGCTGTACGTGCGGCAGATGCTTTTATTAAAGCCGACGAGATTTATATGGCAAAGGATACCTGTGAAGACGCACTCAGCTTATTTGAGGCTAAAATTTCGACTGCCGATGCCCAGAAAAGAGAAGAGTGGGATCAACTCCATGAATACGCTCAAAATAAGTATAAGCAGATTTTGAGTCAGATCGAGCAACAATAACCCCAATCAGTGGAAATTTTCCGACTTCTATTAAGTCTTTATCATCAATTTTGTGTTTTCAGACCAATACTTTTCGCCCTTGTTTTGTCCCCGTTTTTTACTTTGTATGCAGAAGTACCACAAGTTGTGGAAGAATCGGCGGAAATCAAGCTTGAAGAGGAAAAGATCCAGATCGTCGATACAACGCAGATCGCACTTGAGCCAAGGGAACGATTTAATGATCCATCAAAGCCAAAGTTGATTCACTCGCTGGCTTTATATGCGAAAGAAAGGCTCTGGAACCTCCCGCCCAACATTGTCCCTAACAAATTAGTCCATTTAGATGGCCACCCTTTAAAAGGTCATCATTTCAGTATGATCGCCTATCCGAGTTTGCCGGAGTCGTTTTTTTACAAAGTGATATTGGCTGGACAAACGAATCAAACCAATGGTTTTGTCAGCCTCACGCGAAATCAGATTGGGAAGGAAAGAACAGACGATCGTGGAAATTATAATCTTGATCTATTTCATGGTGGACTTGGCTACCGATATGCCGCGCATTCTTCTTTAAAACTTAATCTCGGAATGAACCTTAAAGAACTGAATTGGAAAACATCTCAGTCCCCACTGGGATTTAAACTGAATTCTAAAACTCCTAAGTTGATGTGGACTGATGTTAACCTGGACCAACAAATTACAGAAAAAACAAGGGCAAATTTAAATGCCAAATTTGAATCTTATGAACTGGATTCTAATAACCAAATTGATGGTGGAACAGATGTAAGAATTAACTTGGATGTTTTTACAGATTTCCCACCTAATCACCTTAGACATATTCTCAACCCCATGCATTTTGGTGGAGGTCTTGAATATCGTTCCTCAGCAACTTACGATGCTCTAAAAAACACACGCTCTACCATTTTTCGTTTGTATGCGCGTGATCAATACAGCACCATCGGCCCAATGGTTTTTTGCTTGGGTAGTGAGTTTGTGAGTTTTTTGGAAAGTGGTAGTGAGGTGAACGGAGATCTTCCTAGCGAGATAAGTGAGGAGCTTACGAAGTTTCGATTAAATCCTTCTTTGAAGACAATAATGAATTTAAATAGTCGGTGGAAACTGCAAGTTGAGCTATATGGAACGACAGAAGTTCCTCAACTCTCCAGTCTCTATTTTAATCAGGATTATGTCAATGTGTTTCCTGCATTGCAATCCGAGAAAATTTGGTGTGGCCAGATGACGCTGAAAAGGTATCATGCCAAAAAGTTTGAGGTTAGTTTCTCTGGATTCTCAAAGCTAATAGAAGATCTTGTTGTTCTAAAAAGAGATTCAAAAGCGTTAGCAGAGACGTCAGATATCGCATGGATACCATACAACTTTGATCAAAAGAAACTAATCTCTGGCGGTCAGCTTCTGGTGCAAGTGAACCTTCTCAATCAGCTTAGACTCAATCTCAAGCTCAAACACGAATTTCATCAGGGTATACCATATCGATCAACAAATTGGATTGATCTAGATCTGGTTTATGATCTGCCCTTAGGTTTTAAAGCAGAGTTGATTGGTGAGTTTCGTGGCGGTAGATCCACTGAAGCGGAGACCGAAGACCTGAACCTAGAAGATTATGTTTTAATGAAACCAAAACTTGCCAAGCAAGTTGGAAATCATATGAGCGGTTTCATTGGTGGGGCATTTGTTGTTGGGGAATACATGCAGTTAACTGATTACCTGTTTACGCCGAATGCTTTTGATTTTGGATTGGAGTTAGAATTTTGAAAATACTTGAGGTGATTGGAACGGGGGTTGACCAATTGAGTAAAGGGGGGGTTATTTTAATCCCGCTTATTATTTATTCTATTTGGTCACACACTATAATTTTGGAAAGGATATTTCGGTTACGTCGTAACCAGATTATCCCGTCACATCTTATCACACGTAGTATCTACGATGAACTGCTGCAGGGGAATCCGGAGGCAGCAATTAGTATCTGCGATAAACGTCCTAGTCCATTGACCAACATTTTTAAAACTGGCATTCAAAATCATGATAGGAGTGAAGAGGTGTTGAAGATTGTCTTGAAGGTAGCTATCAACAGTGAAAAGCCGGTATTGTATAAGTATCTTAGTACTCTCGGTATGCTGGCATTAGTTTCAATGTATACTGGGCTTCTCGGTACGGTTGTTGGCATGACAGCATCATTCAATGCGTTGTGGAGAGATGATAGCCAGATTGGCAAACTACCTGAAATCGCAAATGGGATCTCCGAAGCACTATTGACAACAGCTGCAGGGCTAATTGTGGCTTTGCCAACTTATATCGCCTATCATTATTTTACTAATCAAGTGCGGGCTTTCATGGTTGAACTTGAGAGACATGCCATGTCTCTTACCCGTTTTTTATCGGCTGAGGAAAGGGGTATGTTTGATGATGAGTTAGAAAACATTCATGATTGGACTATAAAAGAATCTGGTGAGATTGATTCGTCATGATTGAATATAGGAAACAAGATGGCTTAAATAAATTTTTTGCGCTTGCCGTTGTTGAACACGTTGTTTTTATAGTGATTTTCGCGATTATCATTTACCAGGAACCACCACTGAAAGTAGACAGTGCTCCTATCAACGTAGAAATTCTCGTTGCTCAAAAAAAGGACAAGAAAAAGGAAGTTGTGGAATTGCCTGTTGTGAATCCCATATCGCAGGAATTTAAAACACCGCTTGAGTTGCCAACACTTCGTTCTTCTCAGGATGTTCAGAGTTATCTCACCAGTTCAGATGTTTCAGTTGGGTTACCTGATCTTCCACAAAAAAGCCAGCTGTTTCAATCGAACTTGGATAGGACTTCTCTTGATGTGACAGCATCATCGGGGTACAAACAGGGCGTGTCCAAAATCAATGTAGATGCGCCTGTTCGATCTCGATCGGTAATGGAAGTAGGTGCCTATCAGGCGTCATTGAATCGTTTTGGTGAATCAGATTCAAGTGTCAGGGAGAGTAGGAATGGGAGTGGTGGTCGCAAAATCTCAGGAAAACTGGCTACTGGTGGTAACATTACCTCTAGAAAAAGCCGTGTATCGAGTGGACGAGGTTTTCGGATCAGTGGGCAAGTAGAAGGTCGTACGATTATTTATAAACCGCGGGATCCGGAGATAAAAAAAGAATTGCAAGGAGGTTTTGTTAAGCTTAGTTTTGGTGTTCAGCCTGATGGCTCTGTTTTTCAGGTCCGAGTCATCGAGAATAGGACAGGAGTATTGAAGCAGATCGCTATTGAGTATATTTCAAAATTTATGTTTGCACCATTATCTAAAAATCAAACTCAGGTTGATCAATCAGGAGAAATTTACGTTAACTTCGAACGGGTTTTAAAATAAGTATGGATTTTTCTTGCGATTTTGATGTAATACGATATAATATGCGAATATACAAATGAGGGAGGACCGTATTGTGGCAAAGAAGCTTTTAATCGACGGTATGCTTAACATTTTCTTGGTTTCTGTTGCAGTCATGTTGGTTGGATGTGCGGGTGGCATATCAATTGTGCCCATGAGTGTAAAAATACAAAACGCGGATCGTAAAGTGGAATTGGCAAGGATGATCTCTGTCAGTAGGGATCTTGAACCTGAAAAAAGGAGGGAGCTTCTTACTGATAAGCGTACCCTTTACGATGGAGCAATAGCGCTTTATACCGAGTGCGCCGCGAGTGACAAATATAATCAGAGAGCACGTTTTCGGATAGCGGAGATTTACAAAAGTCCGTATCATGAGGTAAAGCTAATACTCTCTGATTCCACTGGTAAAAAAGGCCTTGATAAGTTTCCAGCTAGGACATCAGACGAGTTGTGGGATCTAGCGGTAGAACATTATCAAGCGGCTGTTGATTTGGCGCCGACAGGTTATCTTGGTAGTCGTTCGAAAGGTGGTATCTCCGATATTCGAAAGAGCAGGAGGACCATTCAAGATAAGCTTAGACTCTATCGCAACCAGCTTAAAGGGGACGATGAACGGGCAAAGCAGACCCAAGATTTTGCTGCGCAAGCCTTGTACGATATTGGTGAATCCTACATGACGCTTGGGAATTATCTCGAAGCAATAGGCTCTTATGAAAAATTGGTTGCTGAGTTTCCAGATCATGATCTCGCTCCCCGTTCGCAATTTAAGGTTGGTAATGTCTACTTTTATAAGCTTTACGATTATTCGAATAAAGGCGGCTGGGGCGCGTTTATAAAAGTGGCACAAAATTACGAAGGTTCGTTTGAATCTAAACAAGCTGAAACTTTGCTTAAAAAGTCTGCATATACGTTGACGGCCATTAAGCAGGATCAAGATGATATCAACAAATACACCAATAAAAAAGCCATGGCTATGAGGAGAATGGGGCGTTACGTAACGCCGGATAAGCTCTACCAGATGGGGTTCCGTGATAGAATTGTTCAGAACTACCAGAATATTGCTGGAGGTTGGCAAAAAATGGAAAATTTCCCAAATGCGGTTTTTTGCTATGGTGAGCTTGCTTATAATTTACGGGGTAACGCATTCGCTGCTGCAGATGCATTGTACCAAATTGGTCGTTTGTATCAGCTGGATGGGCAACTTGAGAATGCTATTATGGGATATGAGACTCTGTTTGAAAGAGCTCCGCAATCGATATGGCGCGACGAATCTGTTTATCAGCAAGCAGTTTGCTATCGTAGTATTCGAGAGTTTGAGCTGGCCTACGAAGGTTTTAAGGCATATAAGAGTCTGGCTGGAAGTGGTGGTATTGAAAAACTAAGATACTATCGCGAGGCAGATCAAATAGTACGACAACTGGAACAAGATCAAGATGAGGATGGTTTCATGTTCTATCGGGAACAAGAAGCTGGAACATCAGATCGAGATCCAGATGATAATCCGGATAGTAAGAAGGAAAATGAACCTCAAGCATAAGAGGTTTGTGTAAACTGGTTTCTTAAAGCAGGGAAAATTTTTCCCTGCTTTTTTTATAAGATAATGAAACTAACAACTCTTGCAACTTGCAATCTCAATCAGTGGGCCTTGGATTTTGAAGGTAATCTTGAACGGATTCTTGCATCGATTGAAGAAGCTAAGAATAGGGATGCATGTTACCGGCTTGGACCTGAGCTTGAGATCACCGGCTACGGTTGTGAGGATGCTTTTCTTGAGGAGGACACATTTCGACACGCATGGGAGAGTTTCGCTGAAATTATTGGTAATGATTTAACTGAAGGTATCCTGTGTGATATAGGTATGCCAATAATGCATAAAAATGTGCGCTATAATTGCCGCATTTTCGTGCTCGATCGAAAAATTCTATTAATTCGTCCCAAGCTTTTTCTCGCCAATGATGGAAACTATCGTGAACCCCGTTGGTTCACCGCTTGGCACCATACAAGATCGATTGAAGATTACCATCTCCCCCGTATGATTCGTGAAATCACCAATCAACAGACTGTGCCAATTGGTCTAGCTGCGATTTCTACACGTGATACCGTTATTGCCACTGAGACATGCGAAGAACTTTTCACGCCAAACAGTCCGCATATTCATCTTAGTTTAGATGGGATTGAGATTATCGCTAATGGGTCTGCTTCGCATCACCAACTCCGTAAACTCAATCAGAGGATAGATCTTATCCGAAGCGCAACGGCAAAAAGTGGTGGTATATATCTCTATGCAAATCAACAAGGCTGTGATGGTGGCCGGCTGTATTTCGATGGATGTGCGCTCATTGCAATCAATGGAGAAATTGTAACAAGGGGGGCCCAGTTTTCAATTGAGGATGTGGAAGTGGTGACAGCAACGATTGATCTGGAGGAAGTCAGATCATATCGAGGGGCAATCGGCAGTCGAAGTGTCCAAGCAAGTCAAGCAACCCCAATTCCCCGTATTATGGTGGATTTTGAGCTGACGACAGATCGGCGTATCCCTCCATCCAACTCGGATGTTGTGTCCTATCACACTCCGGAAGAGGAAATTGCTTACGGCCCCGCATGCTGGCTATGGGATTATCTACGCAGATCTGGTTCTAGCGGATTTTTCCTGCCTGTGTCAGGGGGGGCTGACAGTTCGTCTACTGCGGCTATTGTGGGATCAATGTGCCAGATGGTAGCTAATGCTGTAGTGTCTGGTAACCAACAGGTAATTGCTGATGCACGTCGTATCACAGGAGAAGACGATAATTATCTGCCAACGGATCCGCGGGAGTTTGCTAACCGCATTTTCCACACCTGCTATATGGAGTCACAAAACAGCTCAAAAGCCACTCGGAATCGGGCTAAAGCCATCGCCGATCAGGTAGGATCATACCATCTGGATGTTAACATTGATTCAGTGGTGTCAGCGTTAGTCTCTACTTTTATCAAATTAACTGACAAAACACCGAAATTTCGAATTGAGGGAGGCACTGATGCAGAGAATGTGGCCCTTCAAAATATTCAAGCAAGGATAAGAATGGTTCTATCATATTTTCTCTCTCAACTCTTGTTATGGGTGCGTGGAGGGAAAGGTGGTTTGTTGGTGCTTAGTAGTGCTAATGTTGATGAAAGCCTGCGTGGTTATGTTACCAAGTATGATTGTAGCAGTGCGGATGTTAATCCGATTGGTGGAATCAGTAAAATGGATCTTCGGCGTTTCCTAGACTGGGCAGCAGATCATCTGGGTTATACTGCCCTAATCGACGTGGTTTCCGCCCTGCCTACTGCTGAACTTGAACCCATTACTGAGGATTATACTCAGGAGGACGAAGCTGACATGAAAATGACCTATGAGGAACTTAGTCGCTTTGGAATCCTGCGTAAAATTTATCGATGTGGTCCGGTCAGTATGTTTGAAAAGCTGGTCTACGAATGGAACCACTTAGCTCCATCCGAAGTAGCTGAGAAAGTGAAACGCTTCTTTTTCTACTATTCCGTTAATCGTCACAAAATGACAACACTGACACCCGCATATCATGCTGAGTCATACTCGCCAGATGACAACCGCTTTGATCTACGTCAGTTTCTATACAATGTACGTTGGACATGGCAATTCCGAAAAATTGATCAGTTGGTTCAAGAACTGAACGCCGATTCAAAGAACTGACAGGATCTTGAGTAGGCAGACAGTAATTCGATAGTTCGCTTACTGTTGTGATTCAGCGTGACGCAGTTCTAATTTGGCTCGATTGGCAACTGTCGTCCCACCAATAATTGTCTCATCACCTTTTCGTCGATAACGGTTAATAAAAATTGGTCGCGGTTTGTCCGAGAAATTCTGCTTTGATCCATGGATTGTTTGAACGTGAAAAAATATTGAATCTCCTGCTTTGCCAGTAATGGGAAGTGCATCTTCCCAAGCCCATTCATCCGAATCCAGACCAAGGTGTGAAAAGGTATCTATATGCCTTAGCTGTCCCAGTTTATGGGATCCAGGGACGACGTGTAAAGCTCCATTTATGAGATCCGTGTCCACGACATAGCTTAAGATGCCAACAGGCCCCTCATGCCGATGCTGAAAGTATGCTGAATCTTGATGAAGTAGTTTTGGGTGCCCGCCGTTGGGTTCTTTGTATAGGCTTTGACCACTACCAAATATTTCGAAATCGGAACCCAGAATAGCGGTGACAATTTCAATAACCTTTGGATCGCGAGATGATTTTTCAAATGCTTCGCTATTGTTGTAATGGATTCCGAGGACCATGATCTGTTTATCTCTCGGGCATCCTTCTGGTGCTGGTATAAATAGTGTCCCATTTGGTGTTCGCCATCCTTCTACTATTTCTACAACTTCATCTAACTGTGCAATTGATTCTTGTGCGATTGCTCCAATATCGCGATGTAAATCATTAATGTAGAGGGACATCAACCCGCGTACAACCAGACAACCGTGCTCATTGTAAATTTCGGCCATACGTTCTAAATCGGGATCATCTGCAAAAGCTTCGATGTGTTCAATGGAAATTTTAGATTCTGCCTTCACAAGAACTTACCTCAATTTTGCATGATTTGATTGTCAGTTAGGCCCATGGTGGTCGTTTTCCAGTTAGCTGTTCAATATAATCAGCCGTCTGCTTTTTCTTTTTTTCCTGTTTTCGGTTTGACAGGTATTCCGCTTTTTTCTGGTCAGTATATCGAATTTTCCAAGTTCCTTTTTTGAGATTTTGCAATTTAAACTCTCCTTCCATTCGATTATTTATGTAACCCAACAGATCATTCAGAACCCAATAGACGTCAGCAGCTGAATATTTTAGGTTGTTAAATTCGGACTGATCACTGACGTGACTCAGAGTTTTTATAATAATTTGTGAGACTTCAGCAACTGTATAGTCTTTATCTTCAATGATCACTGGGAGGTCTGACACCTTTTTTTCTGCTTCAACATTTGGTACATTTGGAGACACCATAATTTGGCTCTTTTTCTAGACTATTAAATTAATCAAATAATTATGATACCATTTCTTTGGTTTGGTATAATTTGTTTTAGATGAAACAAAATTGAGCAAAAGTAACCGGAACAGAATATGACCGCTACAGAGATTAAATCATTTTTCGGTAAAAATGGCTATATAAAAATTGAACGGGTTCTCGCTGGAGAGCGGCTTCAGCAAATTCAAGATGAAGTTGATCTCATGATTGAGAGATCCCAGAAAGCTGGTCGAAGGCTGGAAGCACATTGGGGAGGATCTTGGCGTGAACAAGTCAAGGTCGATGGAGATAAGCAAGCAAGGAGTGTTCTCTCAATCCACCGAATTCATGAACACTCAGCTACATTAGCACAACTTATGTTTGAGTCGAATATCACTGATCCTGTTGCTACAGTTGTGGGGTCCGAGAATTTACAGCTACATCACACTTTAATGCACGCTAAACCACCCAAGATAGGAGCTGCCTTTCCCCTCCATCAAGATTATGATTACTTTCCACACAAACTTGATACCATGGTTGCGGCAACACTTTATTTGGATGATTCAGAAGTTGATAACGGATGTCTGCATATCATTCCTGGTAGCCATACAAGAGGTTACATAGAGCATGTTCACGATGGGGCACACCATCTACCAATGGATGAATACCCGATAGAACGTGCCACATCAGTACCGATGAGAGCTGGTGATTTGCTTATTTTCAGTTACTATACGATCCATGGATCCTCACCAAATATTTCCGACCAATGGCGGCGTATGTTGCTGTTTGAGTTCCGGTCACCACTTGACTGTCGGATGACAGAGCCGGATGGGAGTGCTGGCCAGGGCATAATCGTTCGCGGTGTTCATCCTAACCCAGTGCCGAAAGAGGGGGAAAACTATTGATTCAGTTTAGTTCAATTTTGACCGTTGGCATCCTGGAGGGGGATGAATCGAAACGAAAATTGCTCTTCGGATTGTTGCGAACCTGAATCAATTGGCTTGCAATTGAGACAGCTATCTCGGGCACGGTTTTCGAGTTAATATCCAGTCCGATTGGGGCATATACATGATCTAACCTCTCAGGGAAGATTCCGAGTTCCATAAGATCTTCATAGATCAGTTTCACTTTGCGACGACTGCCAATTAATCCAATGTATCGCGCATCTGAATTAATTACTGCATGCAAAGCTTCCTCATCATGGTTGTGACCACGTGTTACAATTACGACGTAGGTAAAAGAATCGATGGGGTAGTTTTGTAACTCTTCAAAAATATCCCCAACGATAATCCGGTCGGCGTCTGGTAACCGATCTTTCGAGGCAAAATCAACACGGTCATCAACGACGACCACATCAAAGCCAAGCCAGTTGCTAAGATGACATAATGCCTGACCAATGTGGCCTGCGCCAGCAATTAAAAGGGTGTGGCGGGGTTGGATGGGTTCTATAAAGGCGCGTACCGCGTCGTTTTTCGATCTTATAATTGAAGGGGTATTATCCTCAAGTAATTTGTCTAGTTGCTCTTCGATCTCGGTTTCCAGACCTTGATCTCCAAGAGCCCCGAATCTGTGGCCGTGTGTTGAAACTAATAATTTCGACCCAATTTGATTTTTTGCCTCACTTTCTATTATGGTCGCAAACACAAGCGGGATTTTCTGATCGGAAAGTTCCCGAAGACGCGTGAAGATTTCCAATTCTAGTTCCGACTGAGGGATATCGATAAAAATCCTCATATTACCGCCACAGATTAGACCGTCGTCCCAGCCATAATCGCTGTTGAGTTGAAACTCGAGCAAACGTGGTTTTCCATCTTGCATGAGTTGAATAGCTTGTTGGCGTGCTTCTGCTTCAACACAACCTCCACCGAGCGTCCCGATATTCTGTAAATTGGGTAAGATCAATAGTTTCGATCCAGGTTTCTGGGGAGTTGATCCTTTAGTATCTACAACAGTACAATAGGCGCCAGTTTGGTTGTCTTCGATTAAGTCAACAATTTTGTCGTAAATTGCTTTCATAATCTGCTCCGTTGGGTAATTGCTCTTTTGACCAACCCTGTAAATTCTTCAAGTTGTTCGTTTGTCAGATGTAATGACGTAAACTTCTCCGCACCATTTTGTCCAATCTTCGCTGGCAAATTGAGGCATACTTCCGTGTCGTTAGTTCCAATCACTGTCGCAACTGTCATAATCCGTTTTTTATCGAGAAGAATGGTATTTACAACTTCTGCGGTTAAAGTAGAAATTGTATGCAAAAAGTCAGTAGAGACGGATTTCTTGGGTTGATTCCTCACATGCGAACCCAATTTTACAATTTGGTTTCGACTCAGCAATTGATCGATTGGAATACCGCCCGCACGGCAATACTGGGGTAGCATATGGCACTCGTCATCGTTTCCGATAATTAATGATACAACATCCTCTACTGAAACACCAACCGCTTCTGAGATCCCTATTTTGAGATCTGTATTTATTAGGCATCCAGAAATCCCGATTACCTGTCCCAAATTTGCATTGATACTTTGATGGACAGATTGGACAATGTCAGAGGATGGATAAGTAGCAACCACAATTTTGGCTTTTGGAGCGTGTTGATGAATACCTTTGGTTTGATCTGTATTTGTAGATCCAACAGATCCGGCATATCCAAATTGGGAGGGCTTTTGCAGTTGATTGCAGTCAAACGGACAACACACTACAATTTCGGAGTCAGCCAAAATAGATGGATTTCGACCGGCTATCAACCGTACATCAGACCGCACAATGGACGCTATCCTTTTCAATTCAGTTAGTGTGAAGTTCGGGATGCCATGAACTTCGTCAACTAATGCAAGTTCCGTAACTTCCTTCAATCGACATATATGCTGAGCAATCAGCAATACAGTATTGTTTTGTCCGACGACGCTGACTTTCATATTTTCAGCCGCTTGATTTTTACTAAACACTTAAAATAAAAAATCTTACGTTGTAGTGGATTGACCACCCGTAAGATTTTCATTTTTAGATTGTCGGTATTTCTATTCCGAGTAGATACTTAGTCCCTGTTGTGGTATCGAATTGTTATTAATTAGTTTTTCTTTATCGAAAATGAAATCGCTCCGCTTCCTCCCAAGAACTTCTTTATCCTGTTGGGTTTCACGAAAATACTGAGGCAAGGTAATGCCCGTCATTTGGATGGCATCTTCTGGGCATGCTTCAACACAGTAACCACAGAAAATACAGCGAAGCATATTAATCTCGAATGACTTGGGATGTTTCTCCCGCTGGTACCCTTCTCCTGTTTGCCATCCTTCTGGGGCAGGTTCAGCTTCGATAGCAATGCAATTGGCGGGACACGCTGTTGCACAGAGAAAACAGGCAACACACTTTTCATTTCCTTGATCATCGACAGTTAACTTATGTATTCCGCGATAACGATCATTCCGTTCCTCAATACTTCTTTGATCCTCTGGATATTGATAAGAAGTGCTCCGTTTACTTCTTGGAATATGCTTGATAGTGGTGAATAGTCCTTTAATAAGTGCAGGGATGTAAAGCCTGTCCCAGAATGACATCTCTTCAGATAGATTTTTCATAACTATAATTTTTTATCTTAAGTTTCGTTTTGATTGTTAGTGATTTTCATATTAGCACAGCATCAACATTAGTGTCAAGTCATACTGATTGGAGGTCCATACTGACTGGAGTGTCAAAGTAGCAATTGAGCTATGTTGAAGAGCAATCGCGGTCAGTAGAGATGAGAGGTGTGTGTGCCAATTTTCTCTTGAATCTAGTTGCGAAATGTGTTATATTGTGGCGTCCAATCGGACGGGGTGTAGCGCAGTCCGGTTAGCGCATCTGCTTTGGGAGCAGAGGGTCGGAGGTTCAAATCCTCTCACCCCGATCTTGAGTCTGCGCCCGTAGCTCAGTGAATAGAGCAACTGACTTCTAATCAGTAGGTCGCAGGTTTGAATCCTGCCGGGCGTGCCATTTTTTTATCTTGGTGGGTGTAGCTCAGGGGTAGAGCGCCTGACTGTGGATCAGGTGGTCGTGGGTTCAAATCCCATCATCCACCCTTTTTCGATGAGCGTCCGTGGCTCAATTGGATAGAGCAACAGACTTCGGATCTGTAGGTTGGGGGTTCGAGTCCCTTCGGGCGCGTTACTAGTTTACTTTTAAGGCTTGAATCTGTTGAATTGTTTAGGAAGCTTGATCGGGCGTGTGTTGGAATTGGTAGACAAGGCAGATTTAGGATCTGTTGGGGTTTCCCCCGTGGGGGTTCGAGTCCCTTCACGCCCATCACTATATATTGAGAGCCGGATTTATTTTTAGAGGAGTAGCTATTGAAGGTTGAAGTTGAACACTTAACTTCAAGTAGTGTTCGGTTGCGGATCGAAATCCCACCTGAAAAAGTCGATCAGGAACTCAACCGCAACTACCAAGAATTAAGAAAAAGTCTTTCCATCCCTGGTTTTCGTAAAGGTAAAGTGCCTGTCAATATGATCAAATCCCGCTTTGCCGACCACGTAAAGGCTGATACCATTCAGCGGCTTATTCCTTCTGCCCTAGAGGAAGCAATCGTTCAAGAAGGCCTTGCTCCTGTTGGCGATCCAGATTTTGAGTTGGATGATGTCGAGTTAGAAAACGGGAGGTCTCTCAATTTTGCAACTGTTGTCAGTATTAAACCGCAGATTGATATGCCAGATTATAGTACGCTTAAAGTTGACAAGTCCCCTGCAAATGTAGAGCGTGAGGAGGTTGACAAATACATTGAACAGCTTAGGAATCGAGACGCCAGTTTTGTCCCTATTGAGGTAGATCGCTCGGTTTGTGAGGATGATTGTGTTCGAATCGATTGGGAAAGTTCAATCGAGGGACAACCTATCGAAAATGGATCTGGACAAGATAGCGATATTGAGCTTGGAAAAGAATCCTTTCATCCAGACATTGAAAGTGCGATCGTCGGAATGGAAGTTGGTGAGTCAAAGACAACGGAAGTTGCATTTGAAGACGAATCAGATGACGTTGATGAACCAACTCTCACAACTTTCGATTTCACCCTCAAAGCCATTACTGAAAAACAACTACCTGAACTTGATGATGCTTTTGCTAAGAGTCATGAGTATGAGAACTATGATCAGATGTATGCCGAGATCTGGAATGATCTGGTTGAAGAAAAGAAGAGGCTTCGACGGTTAGAACAACAGCAAGAAGTCACGGATCAACTTATAGAGATGATCGATCTTGAGGTTCCATCGTCGATGGTTGATCAATACGTTGAGCAATCGATCAAAAATATTGAGCAACAATTAAAGCGCGACGGTCAAACGGCAGAAGAAGCTGACATTAACCTCTCGACTCTTCCAGAGGAACTTCGTGAGTCAACCATTAAGCAAACCAAATTAAATTGGATATTTGATAAGGTTGCTGAGAATGAAAATATCTCGGTTACCGATGACGAATTAGATCTCAATGTGCGCTCCGTAGCACGACAGCAAGATCGGGATCCCGAAAAGTATCTCAGCTTGTTGCGGGCAAGTAATCGTTTGGATTCCTACAGAAACGAGCTGAGATACCAGAAAATTTGCGACTTGCTTATTGAATCGGCATCAGAAAAAGAGAAGCTTATTATCACATGAGACCTCGTGCGAGGAAAGTTGCGGGATGAATCTGGTTCCCATCGTTATTGAACAAACAAGTCGTGGCGAGCGTTCTTATGATATTTACTCACGACTTTTAAAGGAAAGAATTGTTATGGTAGGCTCACCTATAGATGATGTGGTTGCAAATAGTGTGGTTGCTCAATTGCTTTTCCTTGAGAGTGAGAACGCCGATACAGATGTTGTTCTGTACCTGAATACTCCGGGTGGATCCGTTAGTGCAGGACTTGCTATTTATGATACAATGCAGTATATTAAACCGGATATCCAAACTTGGTGTGTCGGTCAAGCCTACAGTATGGGAGCTGTTTTACTCGCTGGGGGGGCGCCTGAAAAGCGATACGCCTTGCCACACTCGAGTGTTCTCATTCATCAGCCTATGGGTGGTGTTAGTGGGCAAGCTTCTGATATCAGTATACACGCTCAAGAGATCCTCAGAATCCGGAAAGAACTGTATTCGACGTTGGCTCAACATAGTGGTCAAGACGAGGAAAAAATAGAGACTGATGCAGATCGGGATTTCTTCATGAATGCGGAAGAGGCACGCGAATACGGTCTAATTGATCATGTGGTGGCACGCCGGCCTACTGAAGATGATGATAGTCATAACTGATTTTTAAGGGATCGTTATTGATATTATGTGGGTAAGTTAGATACGAGGTTGCTATGAGTGATGATAGTGTTGCATGCTCCTTTTGTGCGAAAGTAAGGGAAGAGGTTTTTAAGTTGATCGCTGGTAAGCCGGGTGTCTTCATATGCAATGAATGTATCAATGTCTGTATTGAAGTGTTAGATGAGTATCGTTCGGAAGATCAAGCGGACTCATCGCTAGCAGGAGACTTTCAGCTTCGTTCACCTGCTGAGCTCAAAGCTCAACTTGACGATTATGTCATTGGGCAGGATAAGGCTAAGCGAATTCTTTCGGTAGCAGTATACAATCATTACAAAAAGATAAAGTATCAAGATCAGTCTAGTATTGAACTTGAAAAAAGTAACATTCTGTTAATAGGACCAACTGGCACTGGTAAGACTCTGTTGGCTCAAACACTTGCAAGAATCTTGAATGTTCCGTTCGCTATTACAGATGCTACAACGCTTACGGAAGCTGGCTATGTTGGTGAGGACGTTGAAAACATTATATTGAAACTTCTGCAGGCAGCAGATGGAAACGTTGAACGTGCTGAAAAGGGGATCATATATGTTGATGAGATTGATAAGATTACTCGCAAATCCGATAACCCGTCTATTACACGGGATGTATCGGGTGAAGGTGTTCAGCAGGCATTGCTGAAAATCCTTGAAGGGACAGTTGCTAATATTCCACCGCAAGGTGGTCGAAAACATCCTCATCAAGAATGTATCGAAATAGACACCAGTAAAATTCTGTTTGTTTGTGGTGGAGCCTTTATTGGACTTGAAAAGATTGTTGAGGAAAGAATAGGTAGGAAGACGATGGGGTTTGGTGCTCAGGTTAAGAGCAAAGAGAGTGTAAAGCTTGACGATTTCCTAAAGGAAGTGACAGCAAGAGATTTAATTAAATATGGTTTTATTCCTGAGTTTGTAGGACGTTTGCCAGTCGTGGCATCACTTCATGAACTGGATGAATCTGCTTTAGTTCGAATTTTGACGCAACCTAAAAATGCGCTTGTGAAACAATATTCACAGCTTCTTGAATACGATAACATTAGTCTTCGTATCACAGATGATGCGAAGACTGCAATCGTTCGGGAGGTGATGAAGCATGGAACAGGTGCTCGCGGCTTGCGTTCTGTTCTAGAAAACCTGATGTTGGATACCATGTTTGAGATTCCATCTCTCGAAGGTGTTAGTGGGTGTGTTATTACGCATGATTCTGTTGTTAAGGGCGAACGGCCTCAGCTAATTAGTCACGATGAAGTAAAAAGCGCATAATGTGAAGCAAGGAGTTCATACAAGATGAAATCTGATTCAGCGATTGAAGTTCGTGATGCCAGTTATACTTTGCCAGTTATTCCATTACCTGGGAAAGTTATATTTCCAGGTTTAAATACACCTCTTAACGTGGTTAGAGAGACCGGTGTTTTGGCTGTCAAATATGCCCTTGATACAGATCGAGTTGTTCTCTTATTGAATCAGAAGAATAAAGACACGGAAAGTCCAAGCATGGAAGATTTTCATGCTGTCGGTACAATTGCTGATGTTGTTGATTCATATGATCCCGGTGATGACTCAATTCGGATTGCAGTTGAAGGCAGTAGTCGTGGGGAAGTCCTAAAACTGGTTGAAGATAGTGGCTTTTTCTCAGCAGAAGTGTCGGTTCCCGCTGAGGATTCATCGTCTTCAGATGACGCGAGTTCGCTTATGCGAAAAGCTATTAAGCTCCTTGAACGATATGTTCGAATAAGTAAACAATCATCTTCAGAAGCTCTTGTCATTGTGCGGAAAGAAGTAGATCCTGGCAAGCTAGCGGACTATATTGCAAGTTTAATAATAGGTAGTCAAAGTGAAAGACTACAGCAGGTTCTTGATACTATTGATCCGATTGAGCGCATCAGGTTAGTGAATCAATTTCTTGATGAGGAACTTGATATACTTGAACTAGATCGAAAAATCGACTCTAAAGTCCGAAAATCGATTGAAAAGACGCATAAAGAGTTCTACCTTCAAGAAAAGATGAAAGAAATTCAAAAAGAGCTTGGGCGAGGTGATAACCCTTCTGAAATTGAGGACCTACGGGAACAAATCGAAAAGGCAGATATGTCTGAAGAGGCGAAAGAAAAATCTGAAAAGGAACTCAACCGTCTCCAGCAAATGCCGCCTATGTCTGCTGAATTTGGTGTCATTCGCACTTATCTCGACTGGATTCTTTCGCTTCCATGGGATAAACGGACAACTTCAAAATTTGATATTCAACAGGCTGAAGAAATTCTTAATGAGGATCACTACGGTCTAGAGAAACCTAAAGAGCGAATTCTTGAATATTTGGCGGTAATGAAACTTGTTGATAAGGTTAAGGGGCCGATTTTGTGTTTTGTCGGACCACCTGGAGTCGGTAAAACATCGCTGGGAAAATCAGTTGCGCGGTCAACAGATCGAAACTTTATTCGTATGTCGCTCGGCGGTGTGCGTGATGAATCAGAGATTCGCGGTCATCGTCGAACTTATATTGGATCAATGCCTGGAAGGATAATTCAGGGTATATGTGATGCAAAATCAAAGAATCCTCTCTTCTTACTCGACGAAGTTGATAAGATGGGGAGTGATTTTCGAGGAGATCCAGCCTCTGCGCTCCTTGAGGTGCTTGATCCTGAACAAAACGATACTTTCCGTGACCACTACCTTGATACTGCTTTTGATTTGTCTGAGGTTATGTTTATCACAACTGCAAATACGAAGATGTCGATTCCTCCTCCGCTACTCGACAGGATGGAAATCATTGAGTTAGCCGGTTATACTGAATACGAGAAGAGTAGAATCGCAAATCAATTTTTGATTCCAAAGCAAGTTGAATCGCACGGCCTTAGAAAGGATTCTGTTAGTTTTTCTGACACCTCTATCAGCGAAATCATTAATAAGTATACACGTGAAGCTGGGGTGCGAAATCTGGAACGGGAAGTTACAACTGTTTGCAGAAGAGTAGCGAAAAAAATTGCAGTGGGCAATGACAAATCTGAACAATTTCCGGTTGATTCAGACAACCTAACTGACTATCTTGGTCCAGAAAAATTTACTCGGAGAAAGGCGGAAGAGCACGACGAGATTGGGGTTGCAACTGGTATGGTTTACACGCAGGTGGGAGGTGATATTATTGCAATTGAGGCAACGACAATGCGTGGCAAAGGTGATTTAACCTTGACAGGACAACTGGGAGATGTGATGAAGGAATCTGCACAGACGGCACTTGCGTACATCCAATCTCGTTCCAAATCCCTCAATTTGCCTGATGATTACAACTTTAGTGACAACTCAATCCACATTCATGTACCTGAAGGAGCAGTGCCTAAAGAAGGTCCGTCTGCAGGTATTACCATTGCTACAGCCATGATCTCTGCACTGACTGGGAAGGAAGTTCGAAGTGATATCGCTATGACGGGTGAAATTACCCTGCGTGGTCGGGTACTACCAATTGGGGGATTGAAAGAAAAGGTGCTTGCTGCTCACCGGAATAACATTGGTAATGTGATCATCCCAGAAGAAAATGACAAGGATTTATCTGAGATCCCAGAAGAAATTCGAGGTGGATTGCGCTTTCATAAAGTCGATCACATGACTCAGGTGCTCGATCTTGCGTTTAGAAAAAGCAATGCGTCTGGACAAGTTTCTTCAAATTAGCCGCCTCATCAAACGGCGCACTCTAGCAAATGAAATTTGCAACCGTGGTGGTGTTGCTGTCAACGGCCAATTAGCGAAATCTGGCAAGAAGGTTTCGTCAGGCGACCGACTGGATATCGATCTTGGAGAAAACGAAACATCAAGTTATGAAATACTGGAACTCCCTTCCACCAATGTTTCAAAAAGCAAAGCAGCATCCTTGTATCGTACGATCTCCGAAAGCTAACCGATTGTTGGTCCCATCTCCAGTTTTCAATCTTAGCGTTATTCTATGATTAGGGTGCGTCCCTTTCGTTTTCTCCAGATTATCTCTGTCCAGATTTGGTTCTGTTACTTTTTTTTAATTTCCAGTTTACTCCATGCTGCTCCATCATTTCAATTACTTCATTCTGACTCTAATACCTTGACGGTTGAGTTTCGTCTCCCAAAATCCGATCAGCAAGTTTCATTCTCGCAGCTCATCGGTACTCCGGTTGGATCTAATCCGAAAGTAACAGTTACTTCCTTAAAATTGGTTGGTTCATCTGACACTAACGCTACTTCCTCATTGACTGCTGTGAGTGTTACTCCGGTTGGAATGATTCGCGATCAACATATTGCACAGATTGAGGTTCGACCATTTCATGCGAGTCAAATCTACGAAATCTTGCAGTTCCGGATCGATTTCGATTCGCCCTCAATTATTCGCATCACTGATAGAAAATCTCCCCATTTTGAAGATTTTTTCCGATCAAATTTACTTAATTATTACCAAGCCTTGAATTGGCGTATCGTGCCGCAACCTATCCATGCAGCTCCAGCGAGGCCATCAGTTGAATCTCCAAGATACAAAGTCATGATTAAAAAAACAGGACTCTATAAAATTTTACCTTCCGACCTAAGTAATATTGGTATTGACCTGAGAACTGTGGATCTAAGAACGATCAGAATCGAGAATCGTGGGCTTAAAATTGGTGCGCATGCGATTGATCAAAATCATAATGGTCATCTTGATGGTAGAGATGGCATTGTGTTCTATGCGCAGAAGCTTATTAACAATAAGTTTACTGATGAAAACGTTTACTGGTTGAGTTGGAATAGTGATGATCCATCAATCCCAATAGATTTGATTGACGTAGCACCCAAGGATAAGAACGCCAAAGTGCCAATAGCATTTAAAAAAGTTGAACATTTTGAGAAAGATTATTTTCACGATCCACTTGTAGAGGTGAAATCTGAGTTCATAGATCACTATTTTTGGATGCGCTTCACTGGTGGTGAGAATCCAAAAGCGCGTGAAAAAAACATTCGAATTGATTTACCGTATGCTATTCCCCGGACCAAGATTTCTAGGCATGCTGAGTTACGGATTAAGTTTCAAGGGATATCTACCAGAAGTAACGCCTCTCATCGAGCATGGATACGATTGAGTGGAAAGAGCTTGGCACCACCCGTTGAGTGGCGAAAACAGGGCGCCCCGCTTTTAATTCG
>DTUY01000363.1:39661-107392 GCA_012963885.1 Candidatus Poribacteria bacterium
GAAAGCATTCAGCCCTTAGTCAAATATCGTGAATCCCAAGGAATGAAAGTTAAAATCGTGGATATTGATATAGTATATGATCAATTCAGCCATGGCTTATTCAATCCACATGCAATTCAGAAGTTTTTGCGATATGCGTATGTAAACTGGCGAAAGCCTGCTCCTGCGTTTGTGCTATTAGTTGGGGACGCTCACTGGGATTACAAGAGATCAATCGTTGAAGTCTATCGTAGGGACTACAATACTAAATATAATCTTTATCCTATCTTTGTACCAACTTTTCACGGCTGGTCTCCGGAAAGTGGTGAGACTTCAATGGACCATCGTTTTGTTCTGCTAAGCGGTGAGGATTCATTGCCGGATATGTATATAGGCCGTTTGGCCGTACAATACCCACACGAACTGGACGAGGTCGTTAAGAAGATTATTAATTACGAGAAGAATTTGAAACGTGGGCCATGGCAGGGAAGAATAGTTGAGGTTGCTGACAACGAAATCGATAATCCAGGGCAAGATGATATCTTCGAAAAGACTCGCGAAGATCTAATTCAGAACGTAATCCCTGTTTCATATGATACTAAAAAGGTTTATCTTCGGGAGATTGTAAGTCCATTGCGAACGAATAAGATTATTATGGATTCAATCAACGAAGGAGTGCTTGTTCTTGAGTACGCTGGACACGGCAGTACCCAGACCTGGGCAGATGAGGCTATCTTTCGGATAGAAGATGCACGAGCACTTCGGAACAAGTATCTTCCATTTATTCTTGCCACCACCTGCCTTAACGGTCAATTTGACAAACCGCTTCAGTTTGGTCAGTATTGTTTAGTAGATCAGTTTATATTTAGTGAATATGGCGCTATCGCTTGTCTAAGTGCAACCAGACTCACTTACGGTAGTGCAAACGCTGAATTTGACATAGAACTTTTCCAGGCCATGCTTAGCGAGAACCACAAGACGCTAGGATCAATTATTGCTACAGCTAAAACTCGATTCATCAGTAATGCTTCAACGCGATGGATTCCTGGTGCGGAACAGTACACGCTCTTTGGTGATCCCGCAACACGGCTTGCTATACCGGAATTGAAAGTTAATGTTGAATTGCAAGAGTTGGTAGTCGATCCTGATAAAGAGTTGATAGTTCGGCGGAATTCAATCGGTCGCGGTCTCTTGAATCCGTTAGGGGAACTTGATTTCAAAATTGATACCGGTTTCAACACAGGGAACATGAAGGTGTCTGCGAATTTTCCAGCCAGTTCTAAGGATCAGCTATTCATCAGGGAACGAGACAATATTACGGTTTGGCAGGGAGAGTTTGGTGATGTTCGCATTTCAATCCCAAGAGGAACTTCGTTTGGTGAAGGGACTGTTCGTGCAATGGCATATAACGAGGATTACACAGCAATTGGAGGCAGTCGCTTTTGGATTCATCAGCCGATTATTTATGATATCCGCGAAAATATGGATCATCTTGTTACCAATACACTCGATCTTCAAGCTCAGATTGTTGATAATAAAGGAGCAGATGGCATTGAATCTGTAAAAGTAGTTTGGAGTGACACCCAGAATTTCGTAGACAACACTTATCGAATGATTCCTGATCCAAATCCTCCTGGTTCGACAGTAAGGAATGGAACATGGTATCGAGTTGAAAAACCGATCCCTCTGCCAAAAGGGGGGCGGGTCGTTCGGTATACAATCCATGTTAAGGATGTATCTAACTATTCAATTAGTTCAAAACGCAAAATAGTAGAGGTTCCCGAAGGAGCAAACCTCGCCGTTGCATCCTCCGCCGATCAAATCGCACCAATCCGTTACCGCTACTCCACCGAGCTTAGGAAACACACATTAATTGCTGACATTGTTAACGATGGCGGTAGACCTGTTGATACGGCAATTGAGGTCTGGTTTTCAGAAGGAGACGCTGATAAGAATGCTGATCAGCAGATTGATCGGGACGCTGCTACGTTAGGATATGTAAACATATTGCCGAATGATTGGAAATCTGGTACAAGGAGTCTCCAAGAAGCCACGGCCGTCTTGGTGCTGAATACACCTCTCTCTACCGGATTGCACAAAATATACGTTTTTGCCGATCCGGAAGCCCCTGAAGACGATCACAAAGATTTTATCACGGGTAAACTCGATGAACCACGTTCTTTTGATAACAGATCGTTCGCAATTTTCATTGTGAACGAATTTACCCTTAAGGCGAATGAACCTTTAATAGCTCGGAGTATAGACCACGTTTTTAGAGCCAGTTTTGAGGCTGATGCGCTGGCGGGTGTTCCTGCAATCTCAATATCTGTTGATAGGGTTATCCTACCGAGATCGTTCCAACCAGGTTTGTTTCCTGCACCAACACCTCGATTAATCAATTTGGTTAAGGCTGTCTCCGATTCGAGTTATAGTGCTTACAAGATTGATTTACTGTCTAATAAGGCATACCTGACTAAGCCTACACAAGTTGATTTGTTGTTGAGCTTGGATAATCTCCAGAGTAAAATTGGGAGCAAATATGGATGGTATCCCGACATGGCTGATCATTATGAGGAGTTTAAGGCCGCGCTAAATCGGGAAGTGGAATCTATTTCTGTGTACAGGTGGAAGGCGGATATTAAAGCATGGCAACGCATAGATTCTAGAATAAAACGAGATACCGAGATCCCAGACGAACACGGGAATTTCCCTGTTTTTAGGGAGAAATTTGTTACGCCCACACGAGCAGACAACCAAAATTTGTCCAAGGCAAGTAAGTCACAAATTCACATAGATCCAAACCTAACGCCAATTGGTCAGTGGGTGGTCCTCTTCTTAAATAGGCATTCGTATGAGGTCTTAATTAGGCCGAAGGGATCAAATATTATCGAGAAACTTGGACAAAATGGATATGTTAATAGGACCTTCAAAGACGAGATCCTTGGTCTTGAACTGAGTATTAATGATGTTGGCAGCGGCCAGGAATTTGAATTTGGAGATATTCTTGTTTTTGAAACTGAAGTTAACATCAATGGACAAGTGCAAGTCAATTCATTACGTAAAGAGAATGCTGGTAATGGTATAGGATACGCAAATGTTAGCAAGGACTATCCTGAGGAATTTCGTTCCGGAGATTGGCTGATTTTTTTCACTCAGCATGATCGGTTTGAAATACATGACAGTCTTAACACACCTATTCGGTATCTGCATGGTAGTCCAGTTGTTGGTAGAGTCAATCAGCCGCTTGTTTTGAAGGCTATAGGTATTGACTTACTTGTCAATTCAGGAGATAAACCGTTCCAACTTGGTGATAAAATGAAGTTTAGCACTTCTATGGTTGGAGTGATATCAACCGAAGTGACCGAACTGGCACCGCTTACATTGTCGTATAATACAGATAAAGTACCGCCGAAAATAAATTTGTGGGTAGATGGCGAGGAAAAGGAACCGGAGAGTCAAATCGAACCACGCCCAGAGATCTCGATGTTGCTGCAAGATGTGAATGGAATTGATGTTGATTCCTTTTCAATCCAACTTAGCAAGGACGAGGGGCCGTTTGCTGAGGTTAACGATTTCAAGATTGCTAATAAAGACAATCCGGCTATCATTTCAATTGAATACGAGCCGATCTTGTTTATTGGACGCTATCTATTCCGTATTCGGATAAAGGATCTGAATGGAAATAAGCTCGGCGGGGATTTCACGGAATTTTTATATCACGTTGATGAGAATCCAGATCTTTACCCACCGAAAATAGATATGTATGTTAATGATGTCCACTTTGTAGATGGGATGGTGCTGCGGGAACAACCGAAGTTTGATATAGAAATTAATGATGACAAGGGTATCGAATCAAAAACGATGAAACTTTTCTTTGGTGTTGAGGGAAGTCAACTTGAAGAACTCACTCTCAAAAGTTTTGATATTATCTTTGATCCGACCATTCCAACACAAGCGAATATGCATTTTGCACCGGATATACCAAACGCTGACTATCAAATTCGTGCTACAGTCCAAGACAAAAGCGGAAACCTCGCAGAATCACCTGCCATTCACTTTCAGATTGATGAACCTATTAAAGTTAGCAGGATACTCAATATACCAAATCCGATCAAAAATCAAACCTTTTTCACCTATGAATTGACGCAAGCTCCCTATTCAGTGGAGGTAAAAATTTATACTGTTAGTGGTCGTTTAATTCGTACAATTTCTGATGCATCGGCTAAACGTGGCTATAATGAACAATACTGGAACGTCCGAGACGAAGATGGTATACGGCTCGCTAATGGTACTTACTTTTACAAAGTCAGGATTCAGATTAGGAATCAGTACCATGAAAAAATTGAGCGGTTGGCTGTTCTGCGTTAGTTTTACTTCAAGACAGCTAGTAGCTTTTTTGCTATAGCTACTTTATCTTCTATCTCAGCAATGATTACAACGATATACCGTCCATTTTTGATAAGCTGACCTTCTTCATTCCTGCCATCCCATTGTTCTACATTACTTCCCTTCCAACGCTCAGCCTTATCGAGTAAAGTTTTGACATGCTGATCAATCATATCAAAAATCTCAATTGTGACTTTTACAATACCATTTTTAGGAGTATTAATGAAATATGTAATTGCCAAACGATTCGTTTCCGGTGAGTAGTAAATAGGTGGATTGATCTCAACCTTGTCGATTTGGAACTTGCTCGCCCAATCTATTTTCTGATCTACTTCCATTATAGCGAAAACACCAAAATGATTGACGTTGGCAAAAACAGTTTGCATGCCTAGATCAGTGTAACTACTAACCCAAACCCATGTTTCTTGGAAGGAGTCCCAGAAATGGAAATGGAGTTTTGACGGATCAAACTCTGTATCAATTATACGATTATAATGGAAAGTGATCTTCGCTGATTTCTTGAGTGTTACTTCAGCAGGTCGTATATCAATAACGCTTGATGCGCGTTGTGCGTTCATCGTCGCACCTGGTGATTGTACTACTGCAACCTCAATCGTATGTGCGTTGTCAAACGACTCTCGCGGTATGTCAATAGCAAGTCCGGCAGGGCTCTCAAGTCTACCACCGGAGTCACCAATTGTCTTGGAAATTGATGTGACTTCAATTGGTACGGATGTGCTGACACTCCCCGTTGCAGCCATGATTTTTCCTCGTCCAACAAAGGTTGCTTCAAATGTCGCATCTCTAGTTATGCGACCTAAATTCCCAAGTAGTCTCCACACCGGTTGAACGGCAATTTCATTTTTGAATGCATCGTATCCAATGGCAGAAAGTTGAGATCTACCGCCGGAGATAAAAGTATATGGTGGTTCAAGTGAGGCCCCCTCATTATGAATGCGAATATTGAGCCTATCAAGTTCTCCGGGAATGACCTTTACTTCTGCTATACTTTTGAGATTGCCGTTTAGGGTAGCCATGATTTTACCCTCACTTACTGTTGTTGCTTTCCACAAAAAGGTTTGTTGGTTAACTGCTGACAAGTTTTTAGGTTGCTTGAATCCAGTAACCTGCCAATCAGCCAAAAAATCTGTAACATGATTTCTATACCTATCAAAACCGAGAAGCTGAAATTCAGCTACTTCACCGGCAGAGATAACCAAATTGTCAGGAACAATTTGCAGCGAAGTAATGTTACCAGCTGTAACAGTGACTTCTGCGCTGGCTTCAACCCTACCAGATTTAATCGTGACTTGGATGGTACCGATCTGAGTAGCTGTATAAGTCCCAGTTTGCGATATCTCGCCGATTGGTTTTGATAACATCCACTTTGGTTGATCGGTTAGGACTGATAGATCAATGATATTTCCGAAGACATCGAATGCGGTTAATTCGAAGTTTTGCGTTTCACCTGCACGTAGCGTTAAACTTCTTGGCTCTAGGTCTATATCAGCAAAATAGCCTGTCAATAATTCAATTTCAATCTTGGGTGAGGATATATTGTTATCGGATTTTGCCAATATATTTATCATGCGATCGGCTGGCAGTGTTTCGGGTGCGTGATATGTCCAGGCCTTTTTCACCTTTTCTACACGTCCGATTTCTGGGATAGTTACCATTGTTAGATTTTGATTGATTTTCGGTAGTCGGTTTCCTTGAGCGTCTCTTCCAACCAATGAGATCTGGATTGAATTTCCAGCTGATACTTGTTTCGCTGATGGTATAGCCTCGAGAAAAGCCAAATCTCCAATCTCGGAGAGAATTATGACGTTTGCGTTGCCTATAATCCCATTAATACTAGCTATAACCAACCCAGTGACCGATGTATTGGAGTTGGTTTTAATAGGTGTAAAAACTCCTGAGTTGGTGATCTCACCAATTTTACCTTCTATCGACCAATTCGGTGAATTTAGCTTATTGTCAGGGATTATATTTCCATAAGAATCAAGGCCAATGTACGTGAATTGCCTCGGTTGTAATATACCACTTGAATCTAGCAAGATCGAAGTTGTCTCCGGAATCAGGCGTAACATGGCAAGATCCTCGTTAACAATACGAACAAAAATTGATGTGGAGATATTACCGGTTGAAGTGATAATTTCTATTAGACTGTGGTCTACTATAGTTGAACGGAACCAGGATACATTTTCCCTTGTGGAGTAAACGTCCCCTTGACCGCCCACTTTCCAGTTGGCCTTAATAACCTCCTCGTCCATTAAGGCAACGAGGAGAAGTTTCGCTCCAGCCTTCAGAAGCAAAGGATCTTCAGTCGTTCCAAGCCCTTTAATCGGTTGATGTGAACTTGAACTTCTGAACTCAATTCGAAGACTACCACCCACTTCCGAAGAGAGAATATGAATATCAACAATACTGGCAATACCCTTCTCTAGAGCCTGAATTTGGAAATTCCCGACGGAAGTCGGCGAAAACTTGACAAGGTCATCTTTGATTTCAAAATTGCCGAGTGCTGGATGAACAGACCATTTCGGAGTTACTATGACCGAATTGTTGTTTTTATCAAAACCTAAAGCTTTAAATCGAATGACGTCTTTAATATCAGCTTCGAACTTGTTATCAAGGTTCTGAATCTCCAATCTTGCAAGCGGCATGGCTTTTACGGTAACTTGCGCTGTAGATGAATACTTCCAGTTAGGCCCACTTCCTATGCCAATGACTTGAATAGTTTTGCCAATTGCTGCATCTTGATTAACTGTTAGCCAACCATCATCACTGATCAGCCCTTCGCCGATTATTTTCCATACTGGTTTTGTTTCGACTAGGTGTTTCTTAAGGTCTTGGGTGATCAAATGGAATTGGAAACTTGCGCCGGGGAATAAGTTGATTTTATCCGGTTCAACTTGAACTTGAACTACTTGATTTGTAGATACATAATGTCGGATCTGTGCTCTAGCTACTAAGTTCGCTTCATCAATGGTTGCAATCACTTCTCCTACTTGGTCGAGATTGATATCTGTTTTGGGACTAAAAACACCACTAGTCGAAATGATACCTACGTCTCCAATGACATCCCAAGCTACCGGTATTTCAGGCAATTTAGTGCGGTTTCCATATAGATCAAACGCTATCAGCCTAAATTGGGTATTATCAGTTTCATTTCCTTTATTGATAACTTGGTTAGGTTCGAGTTGGGAAAAGATTGGACGATTTGGCACAACTTCGATTGAAATGCGTTGAGATGGTAGAACGGGATTCCCAGGTATCTGTGCGATAATTCGTCCTGTTCCAGTTTGGTTGGCATAGAAGATTCCGTCTGTTGAAATGTGCCCGATATTTTTCCCTGCGAATATTTCATAAGTTGGGCGGATGTATTGAATCTTTCCACTAGCTGTTTGGCCAAACGCTGCCAGTTGCAATTGATCTCCCGCACGTACAGTACTGTCACCGGTAACTTTCCAGCTGACAATGTGCGAGGCTATCGGTATAGATCTATTTAGAAATATTCTATCGGCTTTAACTGCCATTAATTGAGTGACACTCATGCTTCCATTTGTTGCTCGGACTTCGCCGGCCCCAGGGCTGCGGGCAACAAAACGTCCGTTGGCGTCTATGGTTCCTAATCCGGTTGAAACCTGCCAAAAAGCGGGAATTGGATGAATTTCTTTTTTTGTTAATTCTGCATTCCAAAAGATCGCGATCACATGAAAATCTTGTGTGTCACCGACTTGCAGTTCTATTGGTTCCTGAGGAATGATAATCAACTTTTCGGTTTTTAGATTCGGATTGGGCGGCATCGAAAACTTCATGGTCGGGACGCTGGGGATAGCAACCGTCATTGTCGCCACAGGCGTGAAATTTACTAAGCTAGGTGTTGGATCAGGTTTGATAAAGATTTGTGTAATTGCGTTGCGGTCGCCTATTTCTGCCTTAACCTTTGTTGTTTTTGCAGCCTTTGCTGTTAACTGCCCATTCTGATCAATGATGATAGCTTGGGGATTAATTGACCATGTCAATTGATGTTGATCGACAGGAACGGAATTTCCTGATGCGTCAAAGCCGGATATTGATAAATTATAGCTTTCACCGACTTGCATAGAAAGATAAGGAGGGTTAAGAACAAGTCGATCCAAAATTCCGGGTGTTACCTTAACCTGGACCTGAGTTGTAAGACCGACGTTTGTAGCGATGATAGTTCCTATTCCAAGACGTGTGGCGGTGAAGTTACCACTGGGATTGATGATACCTATGTCACCGTTTACTGACCATCTCGGAAGAATCTGCGTCCGCTGATTTTTCCGATCGAGACCGATAGCTTCAAAATTTTGAGATTCACCAACGGCAATGGTATAGCGTCCTATGATTTGATCAAAATTATTTAGTGTAATAGCTAAGCTCTGTGCTGGGCCGGGAACACTACTTTGTATAACAACAACGCCTTTACCGGCTGCCGCCTCTTGTCCATTTATCGTTTGGCCGTAAGACCATATGGTACCGTTGATTACGATATGGCCAAGAGTCTGGGAATTAGCTTGGTTAATTGATGTCATCAGCCCATCGGGGTTAATGACGCCAGCTGCTGTGTCAACAACCCATCTGTTATTTTGAATTGATACCGGGTTTCCCGCGACATCCCAGCCTTGTGCCACAAACTTATAAGTATATGTCATTTTATCGTTCGATACCGGCAGGTAAGAGATGAACGGATCGATTGTGATATTATGCAGATTATTTGGTATGACTATGGCTCGAATCGCTACCATCAGATTGAAAATTGTAGCCGAAATTTTTCCTTCACCCGCATTTTTTGCGATGAAAGTATTATTGCGAATAATTCCTAATCCGCCATCAACTGACCATATTGGATTAACTTCAACCTGATTTCCTCGCATATCTTTGGCGGTCGCCTTCAACTTTTGAACTTCGCCCGCGCGCAGTTTAATGGTTTCTGGTAAGATTTCAATTGACTTTAAATCTCCAACAACGACCTCGATCCCTATCGAAGCTGTCAAATTCTCATAAATGGCAGTGACCCGTCCGTTCCCGATTTTCTGAGCAAAGAGTATATTATTGGTTACCTCACCGATATTATCATCAACGTGCCAATGAATTCGGTTTATCAACATCTTGATTTTGTTGCCAAAGACATCGGCAGAGGTTACTTGAAATTCTCTTTTATCACCTGCAACAAGCACAATTTTCGGATGTGGATTTATTGACAATTGACTGGCGCCAGTAGGAACTAGTTTGATATTTATTGAAGCTTGGACAAGCCGGCCAAGTTCGTTAGATAAAACAAGCAACGTTGCTGACACCTGTCCGAATCGTTCAGCTTCCGTATGTGAATAAAATTTCCCGTCCTGATCTATTGTGCCAATGCCGCTACTGACATTCCAAATTGGGTTTTTACCGTCAATATAGAATTCCTGTACGGAACCTACAGGAATTAACACCGGATCAACTTGTTTCTCATCAATTGAAAGCTGAATTTTGTCTCCAGACAAAGAGGGTGAAATTATCAGCGGATCAGCTTGGACTACAGTAATTTGACCATTTTTTTTAGATTGCAGGCCATGTGAATTAATAGCTGCAATTTGCCAATTAATGCTTTCACCATAGCTTTGATAGGTAATCGGATCGATTTGCCATGAATATCGATCTTTATGGGCACCAGTGGGTAAGAAATCCGTCTTACCAAATCGGTTGGATAACTTGAGTGAAATATTGTTAAAGCTTGAGCCCTGAATGTCAGCGGCGATTTGGATAGTGCCATTCGATTGGATTTCAGTTGGAGCACTAACATCGGAAATAATCGGCGGATTTGATGTGATTTTTGGAATTACGCTGAAGTGAAAATAGTCGTTCATCTTGCCATAAAGTTTTCCATCCAAACTCACATCTACACGATACACACCGGGTTGGGTTGTCAGTGGGAGAAGGAAATCAAAATAAAAAAAATCTTCTGGTAGCTCGTTAGTTATCTGATTGCTAGCAATGACAATTCCGTTTGGATCTTGCACAACCACGAAAGGAAAAACGAGTCGCGCACCTGAATAGTTAAACACACGCCATAGCTGATTGCCAAGGGTGTCTCGAATGTCGAACTCAACCTGTACCTCATCACCTGGATGATAGGTCTGAGAAGGTGTCGATGATTGCAACTTAAATGGTGAATTACCAGAATTACCAAGTGTATAGGTTCGAGGGTGATCAATCTGAAAATCATTAACCCGAAGTTCATAGGCATAAAGTTCTCCATTAAAATCAATAATATAACTCAGGTTGAACTGATAAATTAAATCAGGAATGAGTTGTAGTGTAGGGGAAGAGTCGCTAAAAGCAAGAGAGAAGGAATCAGTGTAAGCAGCATCATAGCCAATCTGATTCTCAATGATGTCGATGAACTCGTGAGAGACATTTGTTGACAGTACCTCGTTTAGAACCAGCACAGTATTTTCAGGGAGTTTAAACGCAAGGCTAGCCGTTGGCGTTTGTGAACCATCAAAAGTAACTGTATTCTGTATCTCTGAGATCTGCTTGTTCTGTAGTACAACGTAATGTAAAGCAATCGATCCCTTTATCACAATATGGTAGTTCCCTGGTGAAATTGAGGTTAGCAACTGACCATCGTTATTTAAAGTGCCAACATATCCAACTGCGCGTTTGCTAGCTCTAAAGTAAACACGGGCAGCAATAAGCGGCCCTAGGGAACCTACATACGGGTCTTTACCAATTGCTGAAACGGTTACTGGTACCGCCTGGTTAGTGAAAAGCGTTGCTTTTCCTGGTGCTGAAACATTCTTTATGATTAAAAAACTTTGGCGGATATTTCCAGAATCAAGGTCAGGTGATGCAACAATACTATAATTGCCATTCGTCAGATCGGCTTTCACCATGCCATTTGAATCTGTGACAAAGCCAATGAGTCCATCAGCGCGTGGGCTTGGTGGGGAAATAGGTTCAACTTCATTATCCGGATTGAGCTCATTAGGAAAGATTTGAACTCGAACTGGAAAAATTGGTCTTCCGGTTTGATCAAGGACAGTTATTATCAATTCCGATTTGGCTATGGAATTGCAAAAAAAAACAATGAAAAGCGTAAAAGCCAATAGGTTCGGTTTATGCCCAATCATTACGTCTTTTGCGGTTTCTTTTTGGCGGCTGGAAATAAAATATTATTTAAAATCAACCGGTATCCCGACGAATGTTTATGGAGGTTAAGATTGGTAGGAATCCGTCCTTCACCGACCAGGTGCCGATAATCTTCTGGATCATGCCCAGCTAGGAAGGTGAAGGTGCCTTTGCCCAAATTTCCATGAATATACTTGGCATACTCAGTACCCTCGATTTCTGCAAGAATGGTTGTGGACTGATGGATGGTGTTCTTATTGAATGACGTTGTTTGACCGAGGTAACCGGAAATCCGGGCTTTGTGATTCTGCGTCAGCATTGTTGGAATGGGGTCGTGTTTAGCGGCAAATTCGAAGAGTATAAAATCCTCAACCCCAGAGAGCGGATTAAGCTCTGGCTGTGGGTTATCGATATTTGAAAACTCGTATCGATTCGGATTAGGATAAAGTTTAAAATCTTTGAAGGTGAATGTTTGATCGAATTTGAGTTTTGATTGATAGTTGGCTTTAACTGGTGTACCATCGATCTCAGGCGCGACGATGTCAATTCGACCACTATCAGCCGCCAAAGCAATATCAAGTGTTTCAGGTGCTGAACACATTGCAAATAAAAATCCTCCCCTCACGACATAATCTCGAATGAGTTTGGCAATATGACCTTTGTGTCGAGCGACACTGTTGAACCCCGATTTTTGAGCAACATCTTGGTACATCCGCACACGTTGTTGATACCATACCTGATCTCGAAAAGAGGCGTAGAACTTGCCGTATTGGCCTGTAAAGTCCTCATGATGAAGGTGTAACCAGTCGTATTCCTTTGCAAACAACACACCTTCTATGATCTCCTCATCCCAAACAGTATCATAGGGTATGTCCGCGTAATCCATGACGATTTTAACTGCATCATCCCAAGGATCCCGATAAGGGCTGTTGTCATGAGGGCGATAAACAGCAACCTTTGGGGCTTTCTCAAGCAAGATCTCATCCATGTTGCTGGTCTCGATTTCAGTCTGTATTGTCGCGTAATCAATATTGGATAATGACTCGAAATTTACCCCCATTTCGTATGATTGCTTTCGAATGTCTGGTGTATCTACCAACAAAAATGCACCACCACGATAGTTCAGTAGCCATTTCACACTGTATTCGCGTGGAGTTTCAAGGGTCCAGTAGGTAAGCCCGTATGCCTTGAGGTGATTTGTCTGTGATTCGTCCATCGGTACAAGAATCCATTGAGCAGGCAGAAGCGGGCTGAAAATCAGCAAAACTAGAAACCCAACTGTAATTTTTGTATACATTTTAAGGTACTTCTGATGTTTTCTGTTGCCTCTGGGTTTTCCGTTTTCGCCATGCCCTGACTCGTTCTTTGATCAAAGCCTCGTTAGCCTTCGATATCCTGAAGTTTAGCAGTGCTCGATGTGCTTCCACAAAAACTTTGAATTCCTCTGTTGAATGTGGGTCGGAGCTCTCTAATGTCTCAATTAATATTAGAATAATTTCATTAGGTGGTTCCTTTATTTCACCAAGAAGATATGCTGAATGGATTTGATCATCGATAATCTCGTCATTCAACTTTTCTTTTAAGAAATTTAACTTTGCGAGTTTGTCAAAGCCTTTTAACAGATCAATTATCTTACGATGATAATCGGCTTCCTTATCCTTGGATAATTTAAAAAGTAATTGAAGGACTCGTGTTCCCCATTTCGCTGAATGTTGGGTGCCAATATCGGCTAAAACAATAGCGGTATTTCTGACAATTCTGTGGTTGGTGCTTTTTTGCGCGTCAAGTAATGTGGGAGCTGCAGCAGAACCTATCCTCTTAAGGGCCTCTATGGTGTTCACTTGTACTTTCTGGCTGGGATCTCCTAGGGAACGCACCAAAGCTGATAAGATTTTGTCAGCTTTGATTTGATCTATAGTTTTAACGCTGAGACTATGAAAATCAGCTAATGCCAGGGCTGCCGCTGCTTTGACATCTTCGTTGATGTCTTGATCTAGAATACGTCTGACTTGATTCAGAACATCATCCTCCTTGTTTTGTTGTGAAATCTTTACGATCGCCCGGACAGCGCTTGCTCTGACTTCTCCGGATGAATCATTCAGTGCCTCTTTTACGGTTGGCATGGCTCTTTCAGCTTCCTGACCGATTTCACCAAGTGCCGTGATAGCAGCGGTACGAACATCATAATCTTTCAAGACACTAACCGTCAATTGCGATACGATCAACTCAGCAGGTTCTTTAATCTTACCTAAAGCCAGTGCTGTTTTCTGACGAACCTGTAGATTGCTGTCACTGAGTAATCCAATCAGATTCTTTGTGAGAAGTAGTCTATCCTTACTCTTTGCTGATTTTCCAATTTTGCCTAGGGTTTCAACCACACTCAGTCGGACAATGAAATTTTCGTGTTTAAGTGTTTCTACCAATGCTTCTACGATTTTCTTGTGATCTGGTTCATTTGCCAAGTTCTGGTCATTATCACCCTTAGGCAAAATTGCTGGTATTTGCGGATCTTGATCCAGAATCTGCCCCAGAACATCTGCGGCTATAGCATCGTTAGCATGGTTGTCATCTTTGAGCATCTTTAATAGTTCACCAGTTGCACTATAAGCTTTTATTTTGCCAAGCGCGACAGCTGCATAAAACTGAGATCTGGACACTTTTGAACGGAGACGATCAATAAGTTCTTTGACGAGTTTCTCTTCTCCTTTACCGCTGACTTTCGACATCGCTCTGGCAGCCGCGCCACTCACAGATCGATTGGGATCATCCAGCATTTTTATCAGGTACTCCCCAATCTCAGATGGGGCTAGGATCTGCACCATCGCTTCGACAATCTCGGTTCGTATTTCTGGATCTTCATGGTTCAGCGAAAAATCAATTCGTGGTGGGTTATATTCAACCGTATATATCTGATTTCGATCAATCAGCAACCAAGTACGTTTTGGCGTTACCTGATCAATTCTAGCTTTTCTGGATACGTAAAGTCCCTTTTCCTCCAGTGCGAGTTGTAAGTTTCTGGAAATACTAGTACGATGAACATCGATATCCTCGTTAGTGCGTTTCAAGGTGTAAATCTGCTTATTCCCATCATCGCTGATAATCCAACTTTTATGCTTTTTTTGCGTTGCAAGGGTTACTTTATCTGAGATTGGAATACCCGATAATGTAAATTGCTCAAGGAGTTCTGGTGGGATGGTAACACCCAGATCAAGTTCAGACCTCAAATCCAGTGGCATCGAAAAAGGAAGTATAAAA
Organism: Candidatus Poribacteria bacterium; assembly: GCA_012963885.1. GTDB lineage: Bacteria > Poribacteria > WGA-4E > WGA-4E > UBA9662 > UBA9662. Next base: position 54,425 of record DTUY01000363.1, read on the forward strand.
TCGTTGCCCTCTTCCAATTCATCTCTGAATCGATGGGCAATGCTAAATTGGAATTTGCTGAACATTTTTTGCAAAGTGTCCTTGTAGGTGCGCGCAAAACCCTTCATTTTTCCGAGGGCATTAATTGCGTGAAGTTGGACTTCCCTATTTTGATCGTCCAATGCCTGCACCAGCGCAGGAACCACCTCACGAAAATCATTGTCATCACGGGCAGAGACTGATTTTGCCATTTCACCTAAGGCATAGGCAAGATCTCGTCGAACATTTGAGTTTCCATGCGTCAAAAGGGGAACAATTAGAACGGGAAAACCGAAATCTCTGAGACTCTCAATCGCTTCTTTCTGTGTGTCGGGTACTGGATCTTTCCGCACGCCGAGTACTGGATCTTTCTGTTCCTGGAGTGTTGGATCTTTGACCGCGATTGAGAGAATTGGAATGGCAGAATGTCCAATTTTGCTTAATACACGAATTGCGGAACTTCTGGCGACGGGCTTGCCTCGCTTGAGAGTAGATGCAAGGTAAGGGAACGCTGGCTCGCCAATTTCAGCCAATTTATCTATTGCTGCTTGTCGGGTAAATATTTCATTTGCATCAAGCCGGTCGATGAGATATTCAATGTCAGTAATCTGGGCGTGTGTTTGGTTGGTTGGTGGAACGAGGATACATATGAAGAAAAGGGAAAAGACAAGAAGTTCCCTTTCAATCCAAATAGGTAGTTTGTCAAAAAGCTTACTTCTTTTCATTGTAGACCGACAACCATGCGCTCGGTGCGACTGGTGGCTCGGTGTCCGTGGTTCCTTTTAGCTCTGGATGTTCAATCGTGCCTTGCCCATCAACTAATGCTAATGGTTGCTGAAGCTTTGAATTCTGAGGATGTGGTTCGACATTGTCTTTCTGGTTGGGTTGATCAAGTAACTGCACGGATACAGGTTGTTCGTCACGCTTTTCAGCCATTTTCACCAAGCGTGAAAATCGCGTAATTTGATCAATCTGTTCTGGTGGTTGTTGGACAAGATCAAGTGTATCCCGTGCAATCATCAGTTCCTCATTCGTTGGGATGAGGAGTGTTTGAACCGTTGCGTTGTCACGGTTAATTTCTTTTTCGCATACCCGATTACTATTTTTATTCGGATCAATTTCGATACCTAAAAAGCCAAGTTTTTCACAGATTTTCGACCGAATTCGCGCCATGTTTCCTCCAATCTCACCTGTAAAGATGAGAGCGTCAAGTCCACCAAGTGAGGCGACGTATTTACCAATGTATTGGCTAACACGATAGCAGAACATTTTTAAGGCAAGCAGTATACGCTCGTTATCCATTATGGTCGTGTTAAGAAGTTCCCTAATATCTAATTCGACACCTGAAATACCAAGTAAGCCGCTATTTTTAGTTAGCAACTCTTCAATATCGCCGATTGACATACCGTGTTTTCTGACCAAATGGAAGATAATGGCTGGATCAATATCTCCACTACAGGTACCCATCATCAATCCTTCAAGCGGCGTAAATCCCATACTAGTATCAACAGATCGGCCGCCATCAATCGCTGTAACGCTACACCCATTTCCAAGGTGACAGGAGATGAGCTTAAGATTAGAGAGAGAACGTCCTAACATTTTAGCGGCGCGATGTGACACGTAACGATGAGATATTCCGTGAAATCCATAACGACGAATATCATGTTCCATGTAAAATTCGTATGGAATAGGATAGACCTGAGCATAATCAGGGATTGATTGATGGAAAGCTGTATCAAAAACAGCTACTTGCGGTGTGTCTGGCATAATTTTGCGACATGACCGAATCCCTTTTAAATTGAAGGGGTTATGCAGTGGGGCAAGATGATTGTTTTGTTCAATCAATCCCTCTGTCAGTGGCGTAATGAGTTGCGATTCAGCAAAATGAACCCCACCATGAACGACGCAATGTCCAACGGCAGCAATTACTGATATATCATCAATAATACCATGTTCTTTATCGAGCAGAGTTGCCGGAATAAATGAAAAGACGTTGTCGTAGGTCACTTGAGGAACTTCTAACTGATAGCTGTCTCCATCATGCCGCTCATAGATCAATTCCGGAATTGAATTATTAAGGCGATCAAATTTCCCTTTGGCAAGGCAAACCTCGCCCACCATCTCAAAACACTGATACCTGAGGGATAAGTTATCTGCATTAATTGTTAGAATGAGAGGCATTTCAATTCGGATTTTGTCTAATAACCCATTAATCCACAACAGCGTCGGCAGACAGGCATGAGACCTTCAGTACTAATTGACTTCCGGAAACGAATAGCTGCCTCGTTGTTCCACATCTCAGCTACTGGATCTCTTTGAATATTGCCGATAATATAGTCATGGTAATCTCGGCAAAGACTTACGTCACCGTTACTGTCAATTTCCATTGTCATGTAGATAGAAACGCATTGATTGTAACCAAAGGTTTCAGAATGGTCTGTGTAGTATGTATTAATTTCTTCTTTTGTATGGAGTTCCGGCATCATCATCGGTGGGCAAGTATTTCTCTGTTGCGAGATACGTATCATCTCATGGTATTTTTCAAGAATGATGCCGTGATCAAACTGGTTCCATTCTCCAATCCAGCCATAGTGAGTTTGCGGCTTTTTACCAAAACGGCGCTCAAAGTCATCCGAGTGCTCTATTGCGGATTTTTGATCAATCCACCACGTAAGATAAAGGATTTGGGCATCAGCATACTGGCTGGTGAACTTGTATAGGTCAACCACATCATTTATGTTATAGGCTGTAATACAACTCAGTGGGATAATGTACGGGAAAGGCGAATTATTTTTATTTTTTTCTTCTCTTACTTTTTGAAGTGCCGCTTCAACATCTTGAAAATTACTATATCTTGCTGAGACTGCTGGACGCTGATTATCGTGAATTTCAGCATTTGATCCATCAACGCTCAGATACAGGATTTCACATGTTTCTGCAATATCCTTGGCATATTTAGCAATTCGCGTTCCGTTCGACACGATCGAAATCGGCATGCCACGGTCATGGATATAATATAGCAAATCAATAATGTCAGGGTACATCATCGGTTCTCCTCCCCAGATGTACCAGACTGGAGACCAGCCAAGATCCAAAATCTGATCGACCAGATGCTTATAATATTGGATCGGTACTTCTCGTTGCTTCAATTCTTTTAAATCTTGGTCGATTAAATAGCCATTATCTCCCCATTGACCACAAGAATGACAACGCAAGTTGCACATATCAGTGATTCGAAGGCTGACAAGCTGTACGCCATCTCCACGTCCATGCTTGGCTCCTAACGGGTGTCGGAAACTGAAAGTCTCCTTAGACATTTGGTACCGGGCCATGATGTACGATGTATGCCACTCAGTAGATGTTGCATTCGCAAGCTCCTTGATGAAAAAACGAGGTGAGACTCGGCTTCGGATTGACATTTTCCCTTCTCTAATTGGTTTAGGATTCAGTAATTACTCATCAGCGACTCTGCCTAGAACTTGACATTCTGTATCGGAGAGGATTTTATATCGTACATTACCCCAAACAATCTCATTCTGAAATATTGCCCATACAGCGTTTATAGCGGCGATAAAACCTGAGATGGGGATAGCGAAGGATGTGCGCTTGATGTTTTCCTGAATCTGTTGGTTGTGTTTTATCTCTTCTGGTAAAGCGGAAAACGAGTGCCGATAGCAATGGATTTCCAGAAGAGGGATTAAGAATAGCAACATGGCGGTGCGTGACGAGAAAACAAGAAAAGGTGCAGACATCAGAATTAATGTTTTTGGAACGGCTGTGACAAAGAGAATTGCCCATTGTATTTTATGTCGCATCCAGTATGTCATAATAGTTTGCCTGTTAGTAAACTCGAGAATTTGCTTCCATGATCTGTTTTTTGTGTGACATATCGAGATAGCTTCTGGAACAAAGTGAATTTTCTGACTGAGTGATCTGACTGCAAGCGTCAGATTGTGGTCTTCGATGGCTGCATTGTGCCAACGTTCTAAGACTTTTCCATCTTCAATCAATTTTCGTCTGATAGCATTTGAACCTCCCCAGATCATGGTTAGCGGATGGTCCCCTTGGACGGTAAGCTGAAAATTTACCCATGCAGCTTCAGTCATTGAAGCGAGATCTTTCAGGAAGTTATTAACTTCCGAAATAATATAGAATCGTCCGCCAACTGTAGCGCCAACTTTCGGATCCTGTAGCGGCTGAACAAGCTGACTAAGCCAATCGCTTCGTATTTCAGCATCAGCATCAATAAAAGCGATAATTTCTATATCATTTGGAAGTAATTCGATAGTTGACATCAAGTTCTGTACTTTCTGCGACCTAGGGAGATTATTGTCGATAATATTAGGTGCCAGCACAACCTGTACGTTAGTGTACCCCCTCACTAATTCTAACAGATGTTCATATGAACTATCATAGTCTGATTCACCAACACAGTTTGTCACCAGGTAGATTAGGTGTTCACCAGCATAGTCTTGTTCGAGTACTCGTTTGACATTTTCTTCTGTTCGGCAGTCCCAGCCGTAGTGCGGTGCAATGATAGCTGCTTTAGGGAAAAAAACGTGAGGCGCTTTCTTCCGCTTACGGCGGGCATAAAGAAAGGATCGAAGTGCAATTAATATCTCCATAGTTAATAGGAAGTAACATGTACCGACAAGGTATTGCATTATTTATCAGTCTCTTTTGGATTCCTGATTGGAATCCAATCGTAACACAACCGAATAGACTTCGTCAATTTAAAACCAGCAACGATATTCTTCCTGGTGATACTACTGAAATCATGGTAGTGCAAGACTTAAAGGTGAGACCAAATTATTTTGTAGTACCTGTGCCTCTATTGATGGATCAACCCTAAGATTGTGACGCTGATGTTTTGTCTAAGGGGAACTATTGTATGAAATTGTCGGCGTGGTTATCAATAAATTTATTAATTGAGCCATCAAAGACAAGTTTTCCTCGCTCTAGAATCAATACGCGATCTGCGTATCTTAACACGAGGTCAGCATTGTGGGAGGAGAAGATTAAGGTTTTATTATTATTCCTGATTTTGTGGCAAAGTATCTGCATTGTAGTGTTAAGATAATCAGTGTCTTGACCGGTAGTTGGCTCATCTAGTAGGAGTAGATCCGGGTTAAGCGACAAGTTGGCAGCAATGGCGACTCGTTGCCGTTGGCCGCCAGAGAGAGCGTATGGATGATCATTTCTATATGGGGAGATCTTAAACATGTTGGCTATATCGTCTGATCGTTTTTCCAGTAAATGGTGTTTCAGTCCAAAGTTTCGAGGGCCAAATCTAATTTCATCTCCAACTGTCTGGGCTTGTAAGACTAGATCCGCATTTTGAAAGACGAGACCGATTTTGCCGTCACCTTCTCGTTTAGGCCTGAAATTATCTAAAGTGACTTCACCGAATGTTGGTCGTAATAATTGTGCCATCAACATCAACAACGTTGTTTTGCCGGATCCGTTCTGTCCCATCAATGCGATGATTTCACCATATCCGATTTGCAGTGATATGTTTTCTAAGATTCCCAATTGTCCCTTGTAATTAAAGCTCGTATTTGTCATTTTGAGTAGATTTTTTCGATCTTGAATATAAGGGGCTGAACGTTTCCAGGTTTCGGCTCTTTTGGCTTGGATATTGTGCACTGATAGCTCTTCTGTTATCTCTGCGTTTCTTAGAGACCATCTGCGATTACACAAAGTTGCGATTGTGTGTATTCGGTGCGTAGCAACAATTACTGTGATTTCAAATTTCCGGTTCAATTCACTGATAATCTGTAGAATGTCCCTGCTAGAATTGGCATCGAGATAACTTGTTGGTTCATCTAGCAATAGTATTTGTAGCTTCATTGCAAATAAACTGGCGAGTGCAATTAGCTGTTTTTCCCCTCCTGAAAGAGTTGATGTTTCTCGTTTTCGAAATTCTGCTAGCCCAACCAGATTTAAGGCTTCATCGATAGCCTGGTCTATGTGAGTTGGTAGTATTCCCATATTTTCCAACCCGAAGGCGATTTCGTCCTCAACAGTCGTACAGAAAAGCTGATTGTCTGGATTTTGAAAAAGAAGTCCAACTTTTCGGCCAATGTCTGCCAAAGTCAGATCTGACACATTAAAATTATCGATTCTCACATTACCTCGCAATTCTCCACTGGAGGCATGCGGAATTAATCCATTAATTGCCTTAAGTAATGTTGATTTGCCGGAAGCTGTTTTACCATTTAGCAGGATAAAATCGCCTTTTTCAACTGTAATGTTGATCTGATTGAGTGTCGGCTCTAATCGACCTGGATAGGTGAAATTGAGGTTGGTAATTTCGATTTGTGACATGCCTCTCAACAGTTACTAGTATTTCTTGCAGGGAGTAGTTTGAGATGCTAATATTCTATCAGAAAACATTTGCATAGATCAAAGAATACATGAAGGTGCTTAATGAGCATATTTCATGAGCTGTTATAAAGAGCCACTAACAGCTGATGAGCAAAGACGAATACCGCTCGGACAGGTGTTAACGAAAAAATTTCCAGCTCTAACAACATATGAGAAGTACCTAAGTTTAATCGTGAGAGCTGGGGCTTTCGTGTGTTTGGGCTTGTAAAATCTGAAATATGTTGGGCGTGTGATGAGTTTTTGGCTATGCCGAAAATTTGGTGGCAGCTGATTTTCACTGCATTACTACTTGGAGTCGTCTTGATGATGCCTGGGAGGGTGTCAGTTCCTACCAAGTAATGCAACGTATTGAACCGTTACCGGAAGCAACATTTTGTGATGTTATATTGTAATGGCGGTTACACGACAAACCTTGCAATTGACGTTTTATAGAGCAATGATGCTCTTTTTTCCTATAAGCACAATGTGGAAATTTTTCCTGTTGATCACGATTATCCGCTACGTCTTGCCGTACCGAAACGCTACGCTTGGAAGGGTGCAAAGTGGGTACGTTCAATGGAATTCATCGATGTAGATAAACCAGGGTTTTTGGAAAAGTAAGGATATCACATGGATGGTGACCTGTGGAAAGAAAATCGGTTCAGTGTAAAGTGATAATTATACTGGCGGTGATGATTCTGTCATCTGCCGTAAAATCTGGTGTAAATGGTGTCTCGGCGGTGATTCTGATTGATCATGTATCTTTTGTAGGCAATCGAAGAATAAATCAAAGGACTCTGCAAAAGTTGATCTCCGTTAAGAAGGGAGATCAATACGACGAGGAGAAACTAAAGGTTGGTTTAAATCAGATCATCGAACGCTACGTCCAGGATGGATTAATATTTGCTGAGATTTTTCCGCAAGTTGATCTTGAAAAAGAACGCGTACAAATTCATGTCAAGGTTCATGAGGGTGAAGCGGCAAAGTTTGGCAATATTTCTATTGTGGGCAACACAAAGTTTACCGACCGTGATTTACTCAGCTTGATTGATTTGCGTCAAGGTCAGCGTTTCAATATGGCATCGTTGGAAAAAGGAATTGAGAGGACAGTCAACTTGTACAGCGAGCGAGGACATCCAATGGTCGAAGTCCGGCTAGCCGAAGTGGTCGCAAATTCAGAGAATTGTGAATTAGATCTACGTTTGCAAATTGACGAAAAAGAAATAATCAGAATCGCGTCAGTTAAAATCAGTGGTTCTCGAAAAACAAAAGATAAAATCGTTTTAAGGGAATTACCGGTTCAAGCTGGTGACATCTTTGATCAGCGTAAGATTGATCAAAGCTTTCGCCAATTAATTAATTTGGGTTATTTCTACAAGGTCAACTCGAACCTGCTGGAAATGGCAGAGACTCCTAATCAAATCAAAGTACACGCACGAGTTATTGACGCTCGTACGGGACGGATAAACGGCGTAATTGGTTACGCTCCAGCCACTTCCCAATCTGATAATATGCCAAGATTAACCGGATTAATTAAAGTTAGCGAAATGAATTTATTTGGAACAGGAAGACGCCTCAATTTCCGGTGGAAATCTAGCTTACTGAAGACAGTTCTGATCTCATATACCGAACCATGGATGCTTGGAAAACCAATTTCGATAGGTGGTAAATATGAGCAGATTAAACGACAAGATCAAATCAGTGCCAATATGTCGAAAGAAAAATCGGTGGGTTTAACCGTCAGTGCGCGTTTTAATCCGGTGTTTAGAGGTACATTAACGGCATCTTTGAAGCAGATTAATTTGTCAGCAATTGAAACGTCGGGGAAATTGAATGGAATGAAGTATGGAGTAGCTTTCAGTATTATCCGTGACAGTCGGGATTATTTTTTGTCGCCAACAAGGGGGAGGAGAGATCATATTGCTTTTGAGATTTCACGCGGCAATTTCAAATTACGGAAGCTATGGATTGATCTGGAGCAATATATCAAAACATGGGAGAATCAAGTTATTTCAACTGGTCTACACGCTGCGTCTGCTTGGGGCCAAGATGTACCTTGGATCGAAATGTTCTCCCTCGGAGGAGCAAACTCGCTTCGCGGCTACGATGAAGATTTCTTTTTTGGTCAACGTCGCCTTTATGGCAATATTGAATACCGATTGCTTATAGGCTATATATCACAAGTCTTTGGTTTTATAGATATTGGTTCGGTGACAAAGTCAACCAAATCGACAATTTTTGAACCGATTAAGGTTGGATATGGTCTTGGAGCTAGGATTGAATCCAAAGGAGGGATCCTTCAAATTAATTATGCTCTTTCTCGGGAAAGTGCTCTTTTGCAGGGAAAGATACACGTTAACCTTGGAGCTTCGTTCTAACTTTGGAATTCCGTTATGCTGAAGCATAGGCTTGTTGGTAGTTAATTTCCCCTTGCATAATTGAGGTCGTTGTGGTAGGATTTAGCTGGTTTTGCGAACGAACGTTTTTTCGGTGTTTCGCAACTTTTTTGCGGCTTGGGAAAACAAGCACAGTGTTTTAATTGACTTTGTAGATTGAACAGAGAGTGGGGGTAGGATTTCCCGCTCTTTTCTTTTTTTAAAGAGGATGTCTCTCAGGGAAATATGGATCAGTTTGGGGCTTCAGTTTCAGATTTGGTGATACCGTTACTTGAGGATCTTGGCATTGAATTAGTCGATGTTGAGCTAGATGATTCCAAAAATGGGAAAACTGTCAGGCTATTAATTCATAAGTCGCAGGGGGTAACGTTAGGTGACTGCCAGCAGGTTATAGAAAGTACAAGACCAATATTGGATGTGTGTGGCTTAATCAAGCACAGTTGGGATCTTGAGGTGGCATCACCTGGTTTAGATCGCCCAATCGTGACCAAAGCAGATTTCCGGCGTAATCTTGGCCGCACAATTGAGATAAGATTCCAGTCGGACTCAGAGGAAAAAATTAAGAAGACAAACGGTGTTTTAAAAAGAGTTGATTCAAAAAAAGTCACGCTTCAGCATTCATCTGACGGAGTTATTCAAATCAGCATTTCAAAGGTAAAACAAGCAACTGCTAAGCTAACTTGGTAGAAAAATTCTTAATATATGTGGGGAAAGAACAATGACAGGTGACCTCATCGCAACTGTTCGGCAAATGATGGATCAGACAGATCTTCCTCAAGAGATCTTTCTTGACGCTATTCAATCTGCACTGATGCAGGCTGCTAAGAGGCGTTACGGTTCAACTGAGGAGGTGTCAATTGAGCTGGATCCTGAAACCGGGCAAATTTTTTGCTATGTTCCCAAAAAGGTAGTTGATATTATGCATAGTTTCGCTAGGGAAATATCTATTGAAGAAGCACGAAAGATTGATCCAAATGTAAAAGTCGATGATACTATTCAAGTTGAGGTCAATACTGGAGATTTTGGCCGTATTGAAGCGCAAACTGCCAGACAAGTTCTTGTTCAAAAGATCAAAGAAGCTGAAAGGGAACAAATCTATCAAGAATACAAAGAGCGTGAAGGTGAAATTATTACTGGATATGTCCAACGTATTGATCGGAATGCCATCATTATTGACTTGGACCGAACAGAAGGGATTTTAATTGATGGCGAGTTTAATCGCAACGCAGGATACAGGCGAGGTGATGCCTTAAAGTGTGTCATCATGAGTGTCGAAAATGATGAGCGTGGATTGCAAATTCTTCTTTCTCGAAACCATAATTCTTTGGTGGTTCAGCTTTTTGAGATGGAAGTCCCAGAGATAGAGGATGGTTTGGTTGAAATTCGCGCTGTTGCTCGGGATCCAGGAGATAGATCGAAAGTTGCTGTTTACTCACACGATTCAAGTATTGATCCGGTTGGTACATGTGTGGGTGTTAGAGGTTCTCGGGTAAGAACTATTGTCGATGAGCTTGATGGTGAGAAGATTGAGCTCATTCGTTGGCATGAAGATATTGGAACTTACATCAAAAACTCACTTCAGCCTGCCAATGTATCGCACGTTAATATTCACAAGGAAGAGCAATCTGCGGAAGTTATAGTTCCTGAAGATCAATTGTCCCTTGCCATTGGTAGGCGTGGGCAAAATGTACGTCTTTCTAGTCGGCTCACTAACTGGAGATTGGACGTTAAGGGCGAAGCTGAAGCAATGGAGCAAATGAAGAAGGATGTCGCCCAAGTTTTCAAGTCTGATTCGCCTGATGAAGATGAAGATGAAGAATGAGATAATGATTCTGTCGTCGAGTCCAAGAGTACATTGGAAACCAAAACGACAGGTGTAAATTAAGCTATCAACGATATGGTTCTAGATAGGGATACGATGGAAAAGAATTCAACGACCTCAAGACAAAAACAGAGCAAAACAGGGATTCCGAATATCCGGGTCCATGAACTTGCCAAACAATACAATTTGACAAGTAAGGATTTAATTAAAGAAATAGAAACATACGGGATTATTGTAAAGACTCATATGAGTTCTCTGTCATCAGAGGCTGTTGAACTTATTGAAGAACAAAGGAGTTTGAGGTCGAAGTCAGAAGAAAAAGATGTATCGTTGACCAAGGCGAAGGCAGGGAAATCCGAAGCTAAACAGCAATCGAAAGTAGAAGTAGAGCCGAAGATTGATCAACCTGAACGCAAAACCAAGAAGGAAGGAGAAGAACATAAGCGTAAAGCTGTTGAGGCAGAAGTTGTTTCAGAAGAGGATACAGAAGCGAAATCAGTACCTGCCGACAATGTTCCCCGTCAAATACAGGAGGGTATAACTGTTGGCCAGCTTGCATCGCAGCTGGGAGAATTGAAAAGCACAGAACTGATTATGAGTCTTATGGGAATTGGAGTGATGGCAAACGTAAATCAAAGCTTAGATTATGAAACCCTAATTGCCATTTCAGATCAATTTGATTTCGAACCGGTTCGTCAGTTAACACTTGAAGAGAAGATCCTAGCTGAAATGGAGGAGTCAGATGATCCTGAAGACCTGGCACCTCGTGCTCCAGTTGTTACCATTATGGGGCATGTAGACCATGGTAAAACGTCTCTTCTCGATGCGATTCGTGATACTAATGTAATAGACACCGAAGCTGGAAGTATGACACAGCACATTGGAGCATATCATGTTGAATACGACAGTGGGAATCTTGTTTTTCTTGACACGCCGGGGCATGCGGCATTCACTGCTATGCGTGCCCGTGGAGCGCAAGTAACTGATATCGTTGTGCTTGTTGTTGCTGCTGATGACGGAGTGATGCCTCAAACAATTGAAGCCATTGATCACGCGAAAGCGGCAGATGTTCCAATTATCGTAGTCGTCAATAAAATTGATATTGCTAATGCAAACCCTGACCGTGTCAAGCAACAGTTGATGGAACATGGACTTTCACCAGAAGAATGGGGCGGTTCAACTATCTTTGTTGAAGTCTCTGCCCTAGAGCATACTGGTATTGAGGATCTTCTAGAAATGTTGTTGCTTGAGGCTGAGCTTCTTGAGTTAAGCAGTAATCCGAATCGGAACGCAAGCGGTACGATCCTTGAAGCTAAATTAGATCGTGGAAGAGGCGTCGCGGCCACCGTTCTAGTACAAGATGGTACATTGGAAATTGGCAACCCCTTCATTGCCGGCATGTATAGTGGTAGGGTTCGTGCGATGATTAATGATCAGAATAAACATCTTAAAGAGGCCGGTCCGTCTACTCCGATTGAAGTACTAGGTTTTACCGGTGTTCCGGAAGCTGGAGATCGATTTAATGTCGTCTCTTCGGAGGCAGATGCTAAGAAAATTAGTGGTAAGCGGCGGGGTGAGTATCGACAATCACAACTTGGTCCGAAAAGTCAAGTTAGTCTTGAAGATTTGTTTGATAAGGTCCGCACTGGAGAAGTTAAAGAATTAAATGTGATTATGAAGGGAGATGCAAAAGGGTCGGTTCAAGCAATCAGTGGTGAACTGCTGAAGTTGAGTGCCGATAAAGTGGGAGTCAGTATAATACGTGGTGCGGTTGGAGGGATTACTGAAGCTGACATTCTGCTAGCTGTAGCCTCAAGCGCAATCGTTGTTGGATTTAATGTGCGGCCAACAACAGAAGCCATGCAGTTAAGTACACAGGAAAATATTGATGTCCGAACGTATTCCGTCATTTATGAATTGATCAGTGACATTAGAGCAGCAATGGAAGGACTACTCGAACCTGAAATGAGGGAAGTCATTGTTGGTCGTGCTGTGGTTCGAGAGACCTTTAAAGTGCCTCGTGCTGGCACAATTGCTGGGAGCTATGTGAATTGGGGGATCGTGAACTACAACTATCCCGTTCGTGTCCTCAGAGACAGTATCCTGATATACGAAGGGAAAATAGAATCCCTTCGAAGATTTAAGGACGATGTGAACCAAGTTTCCACGAACTATGAGTGTGGTATCGGTATTAGCGACTTTGACGATGTTAGGGTCGATGATACACTGGAATGTTATACGCTCGAACGTGTTGCTCGAACGCTAAGTTCATAGTATTCTATGCATGTTTGGGGTTTGTACTATCAACTTGTGTGTCCTCCAAAGCCAGTCTTTAAAGGATAAGCGGCATGTGATCAAAAATGTTATTGATCGGTGTTGCATTTGTGTCCGGTTGACCAACATCATTTAGATAGAATTTTGTCTCATGTTGTAACATTTGTTGAGCAGGCACATCTGGTGGAATTGATCGATTATAAGATTGAGTTGACTGATTAAATGCTGGGGAGAAAATGGCCGGACAGAGGCGTAGAGACCGTGTTGCATCCCAGATTCAGAGAGAATTAGGCTATCTTCTTCTGAATGAAGTGAAGGATCCGCGTGTGAAATTTTGTAGTGTGACACACGTTGAAGTGTCACCAGACCTGAGTTATGCTAACGTTAAAGTGAGTATTCTGGGAGATGATCAGCAAAAAAGTGATGGGCTTGATGGGCTTGAGAGCGCGAACGGTTTTATCCGTCGTGAGATTAGCCATCGGCTCGGCTTGCGAACTGCACCTGAATTGAGGTTCAAGCTAGATCAATCAGTTGAGCAGTTGATGTATATTGACCAGCTACTCAAGGAAAATCAAGGATAGTTGGTACATCCCAGTTTATGGACATATATCGCAAGATCTTGGATTTAATTGATCAACATAGTAGCTTTGCAATCTCTGCACATATTCACCCAGATGGAGATTCAATCGGATCACAATTAGCGGTATATTCCTTCCTCACTGACCTAGATAAACATGTGCGGATTTTCAACACCGATCCTATACCCCCCAACTATCATTTTCTTCCTTTTTACGACAAGATTGAACAACCAGGAACTCTTGATGGGTACTCACCCGAAATATTAATTGTCCTTGATGCTAGCACGCTCGTGAGGATAGGAAATCGACTGTCCAAAGCACTTGTGCCTAAGCAAGTAACTATAAATATCGATCACCACGCTTCAGCTGATCGTTTTGGTGATTATAATCTGGTAGAAATTGATGTTTCTTCAACGTGTGAAATAATCTATAAACTAATACAACGTAGTGGTACGACGATTGGTCAGGAACGAGCAACGGCGCTATATACTGGTATTATGTTTGATACCGGTTGCTTCCAATATTCAAATTCAACGTCGCAAGTGCACCGTATCGTAGCCAACTTAATTGATCAGGGAATCGAAGTCGATAAAATCTATAGAGACGTCTACGGAAATTATCCAGTTCGGCGGCTTCGGTTACTTGCTAAAGCACTTCAGACCCTTGAACTCACTCCCGACGGCAAAATCGCGTGGCTGATGGTGGATCAAAAAATGCTGAATCACACAAATACAACTCTGGAGGATGTAGATGGGGTAATTAACCAAATTCGCTCGATTGATACGGTTGAAGTTGCAATTATGGCGACTGCAAATGCTCCAGGGCAGTCCAAGATTGGTATGCGGAGCAAAGATCATGTTGATGTGGGTAAGATATGTGCCGAGTTCGGCGGAGGCGGCCATGCTCGTGCTGCCGGCTGTCTAATAGATAAATCTTGCAAGATGGCTCTTAAAGCAGTTATTGAGGTAACGAAAAAGTATCTTGTGTATGATGATTGATGGTGTTTTAAATTTAAACAAACCGCATGGGATAACTTCAAGACAGGCTTTAGACCGAATTCGTAAATTGTGGAACGTAAAAAAAGCTGGTCATGGAGGGACGCTTGATCCTGATGCAACAGGAGTTCTACCCATATGCTTAGGCAAAGCAACAAAGTTATTCGACCAGTTACAGAAGGGAATCAAGAGTTATAGTGCAACGATTACCCTTGGTATCGCAACTGATACTTTTGATGCCAGCGGCCAAGTTTTGATGACTTCACCTATAGAACATATTAGCGAAGATCGAATAGAATCTGTTTTTAAAGGCTTTGTTGGGCAGATAGACCAAACGGTGCCTATGTTTTCTGCCGTGAAATATCAAGGGAAACCGTTATACAAAATAGCACGTCAAGGAAAGCGGATTGAGAATTTACCTTCTAGGCTGGTGACTATTAAATCGATTGAGATTACTTCAATTAATTTACCTGAAGTCGCATTTAGGGTTGATTGCTCGAAGGGGACGTACGTTCGGTCTTTAGTTAATGATGTTGGGACGGAGCTCGAGTGTGGTGCTATCCTTTCACAATTGGTACGCACGCGGTCAGGCATCTTTAGACTTGAAGACGCTTATGATTTAGACAATCTGGAAGAAAGAAAAATTACGTTTAATGAGTCTGTTGTTCCGATAAACGTGGTGATCGAAGCGCTAAAACAGGTAGTGTGATTTTCTTGGGAACTCATCTTTGAAGATCTTTGTCGATTTCAGATCCACTGCGATAATAAAAACCGATGTTGCCGTTACAATTGGTGTTTTTGATGGCGTACATATCGGTCATCAAGTTGTTATTCAACGGTTGATCTCTGTGGCAAAAAATCACAGTCTATTAACTGCTGCCTTAATTTTCGACCCCCCGCCAGTTGAATACTTTCAATCAGGTCAAAAAAAATCGAGTTTAACAAATCGCAACCAAAAGATTGCTATTTTTGAGCGTCTTGGTATTGACTTAATGATATTGGTGCCTTTTTCTTCCAGTATTGCGCGTCAATCCGCTGATGAGTTTATTCAAGAAGTTTTAATAAACCAACTAAGAACGAAGGCGGTTGTATCTGGATATGATTGGCAATTTGGCAAGGGACGCGCTGGTAATCCCGAAGTTCTAGAATCAGTGGGTGAACGCCATGGTATTGATATCGAAATTGTTGCCCCGAAATACTTTGATGGTAAACCTGTTCATAGTACGTGGATTCGCAAAGAGGTTGAGAAAGGGAATCTTGATCTGGTTGCTAAGCTTCTCGGTAGAAAGTATTCAATTGCGGGCACAGTTATCAAGGGAGATCAACGAGGTCGGAAAATTGGGTTTCCAACAGTGAATATTAACCCTGAAGAATTGGTGTTGCCGCCAAGTGGTGTGTATGCTATCCGTGCTAATTTAGATGATAGATCTATTGACGGGGTTTTAAATATGGGTACACGGCCAAGTTTTGATGATCAAAAATTTCAGGTTGAAGCGCATCTTTTTGATTTCAATCAGATTGTTTACGGGCATCAGGTTGAGATGATATTAGTAACTAAGATCCGAGAAGAGCGTGAATTTTCCGACCTAGAAGGATTAACCAGTCAAATTCAGGCAGATATTGATAGTGCGAGGTCTGCTCTATTAAAGACTGAATTTTGATACAGAACCTATTTATACAAGGGATTTAGCCGTGGCGTTGAACATATGCAAAATTGTGATTTGATTTACAATGTTGGAATATTTATGTTATATTAATCAGACGGCTGAGTAAAATAATCTAACTCATGGAAGGATGTGGGAAAATTTTGGAGTCTAGTCTTAGTGCGAGGAAAGAGGTCGTGGATCAGTATAAGAAACATGATGATGATACCGGATCATCAGAAGTCCAGATTGCGCTTTTAAATAACCGAATTAAGAAATTAACAGAGCATTTGCGTCATAATCAGAAAGATCATCATTCTAGGTATGGTTTGTTTAAACTAGTGGGTAAACAACGCAGTTTGATGCGATATTTGTATTCGAAAGATATTCAGCGATACCGCCAGATTATTCATCAGCTTGACCTTCGGGACACCATTGGGAGAAGAGGAACGGCTTACAGTGACAAGTGATGTGAATAAGGAAAGAGGAGAAGAAGACTTGAAAGTAGAAATGCAACTTGGCAACGAAAAATTATCGGTTGAAACGGGCAAGGTTGCCAAGCAAGCAGATGGAGCTGCATGGGTACAGCATGGTGGGACAGTTGTTTTGGTAACTGCGGTTGCCTCAAAGGAGTCCACTAACCTTGACTTTTTCCCATTGACAGTAGATTATCGTGAAAGAGCATATGCAAATGGAAGAATTCCTCCCGTTTATGGCCGCCGCGAACCGCGACCTGGCGATACTGAGCAATTAACAGCGAGGTTAATAGATCATTGTATTCGCCCACTTTTTCCAAAAAATTTTAAGAGTGAGGTGCAGATTTTATGCACGGTTCTTTCTTTTGATGGTGAGCATTTTGCGGACGTACCATCATTAATTGGTGCTTCAGCAGCTTTGTCAGTTTCTGATATACCGTTTAATGGTCCAGTCGGTGCTGTCGTGATTGGTCGAATTAATGGTGAATTTGTTATCAACCCAACCGTTGAAGAGATGGAGACGTCCGAGTTTGAATTCTTTGTTAGCGGCAATGAAGAGGCAGTTATGTCTGTGGAAGGAAGTGCCCACGAAACTTCAGAAGACGAAGTAATTGATGCCATCTTTCATGCTCACGGAGTAATTAAAGAGGTTATTAAATTACAAGAGGGATTAGTCGCCGTTGTTGGGCAGTCGAAACGGGAATATATAGCAAAAGAGATTGATCAAGGGGTTACAGATCGAGTTCGAGCACTCGCCACTGACCGGATACGTCAATCTATTGGCATGGAAGAAAAAGAGGGCCGAGCTGAGTTTCTCGAGAAAGTTCAAAAGGATGTACTTGAAGAAATTCTTGCTGATGAGTCGTTGGAGGAAGAAACTGATATTCGTGCGACCACAACAGACACAATTATGGTTCTGAGTGATATCGAGAAACAGGAAATGCGCCGTTCAATCCTTGAGGAAGGAAAACGTGTAGATGGACGCAGCGTGAAAGAGGTTCGTCAAATAAGTGGCGAAGTTAGTGTTCTTCCACGAACACATGGCTCGGCGCTTTTTTCGCGTGGACAGACACAGGCGCTTTGTACTGTCACGCTTGGCTCAAGTACTGACGAGGTTACTCGCAGAACTTTGGCGGGAGATCAGAGTCATCCATTTTTCTTACATTATAACTTTCCACCTTATAGCGTTGGAGAAGTGAAGCGAATGATGGGGCCCGGGCGGCGTGATATTGGTCATGGTTCGCTTGCCGAAAAGGCTATAGCGCCTGTAATACCAAGTCGGGAAGATTTCAATTACACAGTTCGTGTCGTATCAGAAATTCTGGAATCCAATGCTTCGTCTTCTATGGCAACAGTTTGTGGCGCTACTTTAGCCTTAATGGATGCTGGTGTGCCAATTAAAAAGATGGTAGCTGGTGTCGGCGTTGGACTTGTTAAAGAGGGGGATCAAGAAGTTATCTTAACTGATATGCTTGGTACTGAGGACTTTTTGGGCGATATGGATTTTAAGGTTGCCGGAACAGAAACAGGCTTGACTGCGATCCAGATGGATATTAAAATCGATGGCGTCACACCGGATCTGATGCGAAAAGCAATTCATCAAGCGAAAGAAGCACGTATGCATGTGCTTGCCAAAATGTGTGAGGTTATCGTTGAGCCGCGTAAGGATTTATCCGAATATGCACCTCGGATTTACACCATTCAAATACCAACGGCCAAAATTAAAGATCTAATTGGTCCGCGGGGTAGAGTTGTCCAAGGGATTCAGGAAGAAACTGGAGTTACGATAGCTATCAATGACGACGGTAAAGTTGAAATTGCCTCCACTGATAGTGAGGCAGCCAGTAAAGCTGAGGAATTGATTGCTGAGATTACCGCAGTCCCTGAGGTTGACAAGGAATATGTTGGTGAAGTTGTGCGAACGACAAATTTTGGTGCGTTTGTCAACATCTTACCCGGTTGCGATGGTCTTGTGCACATCTCGAAAATGGGTGAAGGTTATGTTGCTCGTGTTGAAGAAGTCATGGGTGTTGGAGATAGCATAACTGTTCGCGTTGCTGATATCAATGATAATGGGCAAGTAGATCTCATTATGGTTAGTGTTGAACGAACCGAAGCTAATGCCGCTAAGGCTGCAGAGGGCTATAGTGACTCCAGTCCTGATAAGAGTCGCTCATCACGTGATTCCCGTGACCAAAGGGGTAGTGATAGTAGGCGTCGTCCGCCTAACCGCGATAATCGTGATAATCGTGGACGTGGTAGATCTATGAGAATTCCTAAAGATAGAGACTAAACTTCCTCAGGAATTACATCGCTTCTATAATTAATTATGAAAGTGAGCTCTCGTAATCTGGTTCATAAATTGCCTTCAGGAGAGAGCGTACCCTTATTTGACCGTAAATGGGTGAATCCTTTTTTGACGGCTGTCCTTTTGCTACAAATTGTTATTTTAGGTGTTTCTATTTGGAAAGCGGATCAGATTACCCATTACGTATTGAATCTACCAGGGACTATTAAAGCATATTTATATAGAAACGATCTTCCTAGTCATCGTCCAAGCCCTAAACCACGCCCAAGCATTATGATGATAAATGTTAGAGGTGAAATTTCTGTTTGTCTTTCCTTCCCCCGACTAGATTATTGTTGTTCCTAACCCGTGTATGAAACTCTCTTTTTTTGTTTTTCTGTGCTTTTTATATTATGTATCGGGTTGTGGGTATGTTTCAACAACCGATTATCTTAACCACATTGAGTCTATTACCATTTCGCCTGTAGTTATTGAAGATCCTGACTTTACTTACCAGCGAAGTACTGGTAGGCTTTACGACGAAATCGTTCGTGAATCGATTACCGAAAGTTTTGAAAAGAAATGGCAGGATGGTAATGACTCTCAGTTGGATATTGTGGTAGTCGACTACGATCTTAGACCGATAAACTTTAATGCCAATAATCAACCGACTCAACTGCAGATGAAGTTGACGATAGATTATACTTTTACCGATCGTGTTCGTAACAAGGTAATAGATCGTCAAGATAATTACATACAGATTTGTGAATTTTATATTGTTCAGGGTAGAGGCGAACCACCGGAAACTCTTGAAGAAGCCAGAGAAAGACTGATCCAAGAATTATCTAATGACTTCTACAGTATGCTTGCAGAACAATGGTAGTAAAGAATGATGAAACCGCGAAACTTGGTATAATCAGTTTCCTCCTGTTATGTTCTCTTACCGTTGCTTGTCAAGGCACGTCTAAGCGTTATACTACTATTAGTACTCACGGCAAATATCTTTATGGGGTTCTGGGAGCGAGGTCCGTTAAAACGGCACAATACTTTTTGAACCAGGTCTCTAAAAACTGTAGAAGAAAGATTGCAGTTAGCAAGCTGGTTACCACAGATATTCCCCCAATTGGCCTACTACCAATTGATAACGCGATTTCATACTGGGTGAGATGCACTGAACCGAGTACCTATGTTGGACACAAACTTTATAACGATGTTATCATCGCTCAACCAAAACTTTTCTATCAGCATGGCGTCATAAAGCAAGTGCATGTTGAATATAAATCTCCGAATTTGGCGTCTTATCCGCTTATTATGGTTGAGGTTTTCGATATGGGAACGATGGAAAACGCTTTTGGCGTTTATAGTTCCGTTCGATATCCAGAGGATGAGATTGAAGTAATTCAAGGGACTCATGTTTTGTTCTCGGAAGAAATTATTATGTTTGCAAAGGGAAAATATTTCGTCCAAATCGAAGAATATGAATTTGCAACTCGTATTAGACAAGCCTCGGTTGGATTTGCTCGGATGATAATTGAGAGCATCAAAGCTCCTAGGGAACCAAGCATCTTAAAGTTGTTGCCCGAGATGAATCGAGTACAAAACAGTGAAAGGATTTACATTTCAGGCATGGGTTTTGCTAATAAATCTCCTCTGTTTCCTGAATATGTGTTGGAAGGTAAAGGTGCAAAATCTGCTTCAATTAAACTTTCAAAGCCATCTTGGTTCTCTGATTCGTCAGATGTAATAATGGTTTTTTTGATATGTTATGATGATAAATTAACGGTGGATTCTGTCTACGATCGTTTTCAACGTTATCTTCAGTTAAATGAATTTGATTTTCGACTGATTGATGATGAAATGATCATTGAAAATGCAGAACACAATTAGTAATTGATCTAACTTTATGAATTCACTTCATATTCAATTAAAATTGACGGTAGGTTTTTAATGAAAGCGATTGTCGTTGGTGCAGGTGGGGTTGGCCTTCACTTAGCGAAAGTTTTAGCCTCTGAAGGAAGAGACACAGTATTAATTGATCAATCTGAAGGCGCACTTCAACAAGTTCAAGAGAGCGTTGATGTTATGACTCTTCAGGGGTCTGGGACTAGCGCCATATTGCTGAAAGAGGCTGGGATTTCCAATGCGGATTTATTTATAGCTGTGACAGATTCCGACGAAGTTAATATAATTGCTTGTGCGATAGCAAACCAAAACGGTGCTAAAACGAAAATTGCTCGTGTTTCGTCAACAGAGTATTTTAACGATGAAGAGATTTTAAAACCATCCGATTTTGGCATAGATATACTCATTAATCCAGAGAAGCTGAGCGCTAATGAATTTGTACGCCTTTTAAGTTTCCCTGAAACCCGTGAGTTTGTGGAGTTTGAAAATGGGAAGATTCAACTTGTTACATTCAATGTTGATTCAAATAATCCTTTAATTGGAAAATCAATGCGAAACTTGGGGAATTATAGTTGGGCACCCAAACTTCGTTTTACAGCGATTAAGCGTTCAGGTGGACAAACAGTTATCCCAACTGGCCATGATTCTATCCAGGAAACAGACGAAGTTTTTGTCATTGGGAGTCGTGAGGCAATTGACGACATGTTTGATTTTTGTAATGTTCCTCACGAAATCGAACCGAATCACGTTATTATTGTTGGGGCGAATCGAGTTGGTATATATATCGCACAAGCGCTTGAGGGTAGTGGAACTGATATCAAATTAGTCGATAGATCTCGGGATAAAGCAGAAGCAGCTTCGATGATTTTAAGGAAAACCACTGTATTATGTGGTGACTATCTTGATCCCCTTTTTTTTAACGAAATTGGTGTAAAAGGCGTCGATGGATTCATATCTGTAACAGGTCATGATGAGGACGATATCATGGCTTGTGTGACTGCTAAACAGAATGGTGCCAAGCATGTCTCTGCGCTCATCCAGCAACCAAGATACCTGCCTATATTGGCAGACATCCCGTTATTGGATGCTGTGGTTAGTCGCCACCTGGTTGCAGTCAGTGAAATCCTTCATCTTGTCAGACGTGGTCATATTGTTTCCGCCGCATCTCTTCACGAAATTGAAGCTGAAGTCTTGGAAATGATTGTTGATCCAGGGGCTAAGATTGCGGGGAAAACAGTCAATTCAATCCGATTTCCTGATCATGCTTTGATTGGTGCAGTTGTCCGTGATGGAGGTCATATGGTAGCAACAGGGGATTTAACCATCTTGCCTGAAGACCGTGTCATTGTTTTTAGCTTACCCAATGCCATTCCAAAAGTTGAAGAGCTTTTTTGAGGGAAATGAATCTGAAGCAGATCTTATTTATACTCAGTAATCTATTGCTTGCTGTTTCAGTGGCACTCTTGGTTCCTTTGGCGATTGCCGCCTATTACAATATGGCTAGCGGCGAACAAGATCTAATGGCTTTTACCAAAACGATTGTGATCACGGTCATTGTGGGTGGGATCTTGCATCTGGCTACTCGTGATACGAACCGGGAACTGGGTAACAAAGAAGGCTTTGCAATTGTCACTTTCGGCTGGATATTAATTGCACTTGCAGGTGCGTTGCCGTACTTTTTTTACCAAGACTTTCTTGGAAATGGAATAGATCAACAAGTTTCAATCTTCAGACGGTTCACGGACGGCTATTTTGAGGCAATGTCAGGTTTTTCGACTACTGGGGCGACAATCCTGCCTGAAATTGAGCATCTGCCGCATGGGATCCTATTTTGGCGAAGTTTTACTCACTGGTTTGGCGGCATGGGGATCTTGGTTTTGGTTGTTGCAATTTTACCCTTGCTTGGTGTTGGTGGTATGCAGCTGTACCGAGCCGAAGCTCCAGGACCACAAACCAATCGTATGACCCCAAGAATTCAAGAAACGGCAAAAGTTTTATGGTGGGTTTATGTTTTAATCACTCTGATAGAAGTGTTTTTTTTGTGGATTGGGACAGTTTGGATTGTGCATGAAAATGTCCGTGAAACTCTTGGCGAAGGTCTGTATAATGCCTTTTGTCATGCCTTTGGGACTATGGCTACTGGTGGCTTCTCACCTAAAAATGCCAGCATTGGTCACTATAACAGCATCTATATTGATGTGGTCGTCATTGTTTTCATGTTCATTGCTGGAACTAATTTCTCACATCATTATAAGGCACTGAAAGGTAATTTTGGCAGCTACCTGAAAGACGAGGAATTCCGATTTTACCTCTTTGTGATTGGCCTAGTAGTGGTGGCTCTGACGCTTAATACCATGCTACAACCTGTTGCCGTAGTCAACGGTGTAACCCGTTCAGTGAGTCAAGATCAAATTGTGCAGATAGAAGACAAAACCTATCCGGTTGCCGATGGTAAAGTCGAATATCAGAACCAGATCTACTTCGTTCAAGATAATTTTGAACAGATCGTGATTAACGACACCACTTACGAAGTTCACCAAGCAAAAGTGGTCTACAAGTCCATTGGCGATGCACTGCGCTTTGTGGGATTCCAAGTTTTAGCCATCGTTACTACTACAGGGTATGGAACCGCAAACTTTGAAGTGTGGCCATTTATTTCGCAAGTGACCTTAGTTTCCCTCATGTTTTTTGGTGGCTGTGCAGGATCAACTGGTGGTGGAATGAAACAGGTTCGATTCTTACTTTTGATTAAGCAAGGCTATCGTGAAATTAAACAATTGATTATGCCACATGCCGTCCTACCCGTAAAGCTGAATGGACAAGTTGTTCCTACAGGGATTATGACTAATATTTTGGGGTTTTTCTTCATCGGTGTGGCGGTGTTCGTAACGGCGACGATTATTCTCACGGGGGTAGGGCTAGATCTTATCAGTGCGAGCAGTGCAGTTGCATCTGCACTGATGAATATTGGCCCAGGATTAGGGAGTGTTGGCCCAACAAACAATTACGCACATATCGTTCCAGCTGGCAAATGGATTTTGTGTTTCTGTATGCTTTTAGGACGTTTAGAACTATATACTGTGCTTGTACTGTTTGCCCCCCAGCTTTGGAAAAAGTGATGTTTCATCAGTTTCGATATACTGTTTATACGCTTTCTTTATTTCTTTGTTTGGCAGTTGTATGTGTAGGGAAAAATGCTGATGTCCAACAGGGATTATTAGGTTCCCGCAGGAATGCTATTGTTAACGCTGTTGAGTTCGCGAGTCTTGCAGTGGTCAATATTAGCACGACGCAGATTCAAGAGTATGCGGTTAATCCATTTTTTCAGGATCTCTGGTCGCCATTCTTTGACATGCCGTTTCAGATACCTCAAAAGCGAGAACTTCATGGGTTGGGATCAGGTATAATAATCAGTGAGGATGGATATATTCTTACCAACCAGCATGTGATCGAGGACGCCGATTTTGTTGAAATTATTCTATTTGATGGGCAAGAGTTCGAAGCTCAGGTTGTTGGGTTAGATCAACTATCAGATCTTGCCGTTCTTAAGATAGAACCTCCTTCTCAACTGCTCGAAATTCAATTCGGGGATTCAAGCAACCTGATGATTGGTGAATGGGCCATCGCCATAGGGCATCCGTTCGCATCTGCTGTGGGAAATCCCAAGCCGACAGTAACTATCGGTGTTGTTAGTGCAACAAACCGGACTTTAAAAGCGGAAAATCGGCTTTATCGCCATCTGATTCAAACGGACGCTTCGATTAATCCTGGTAACAGTGGCGGCGCATTGGTTAACCTTCATGGTCAACTGATTGGCGTTAATACAGCAATTTATTCAACAAGTGGCGGGTCACAGGGCATTGGTTTCGCAATTCCCGCGGATATCGCACAAAAAGTTGTTGGTAGAATCATTGAGCATGGTGCGATTATCCCGCCAGTAATTGGACTAAAAGTGCAGAATCTAACGCAGGATCTAGCTGAAGCGGTAAATTCGCCAGAAGCAACCGGGGTTCTTGTTACGCAAGTGGAGGATGGTAGTATTGTCGCCCTATCTGGAATAAAACGTGGTGATGTTATTACAAGAATAAATGGTCAAACGGTAATGGATCAAGATGAGTATCATTCGATTACCCGGTTGATTGGTGAAAACGAGGACATAATCTTCCAGGTGTTTAGAGCTGGTATTCAGCAGCAGATCAAAATTACAATTAAAGAATTGCAGCGAAATTATGAAATTGATAGTTGGAAGTTAAAGGTTAGACAACAGAGTCGAAAGGACTTGAATAATTACAGCCATCGTGGTGTAATTGTATCCAGGGTAAGGGGAGGGAGTGAGCTTGCTAGGAAAGGGCTTCGAAGAGGAGATTTGATCTATAAGCTTGGAAATGTTGTAGTTGATTCACTAGAAAATTTTAAACGGATTGTTATCCGATTACGTCGCAATCAGAGATTCTCACTTTTTTTTGAGCGAGATCGTGAGGAATGGGCCATTCGCAACCTTGTTGTTCAGTGAATAGTTAAGCAGCTGTTTCATCGGTAGAAAATCACAGACTGAAAATGCGTGGACATAAAAATGGGAAAAAGAAGAACAGGAAGCGAAGAGATCGATAAGCGATTTAAGGGAGTTGAAGAAGCACAACGTGCTTTAAACAGACAACGTGTCCCGTTAATAATTGGTGCTATTGTTTCAATAGTTATTCTGCTTTCCATTGTTATGTTAATGCAATCGGATGATGACAATGCTGAGATCGTTAACATGGACAGTCAGGAGTTCAAATATTTACGTGAGCAAGCACGAATCGACCACAGTGGTAAAAGATACGAACAGGCTATTATTAAACTGACGAAAGCGTTGAAGATGCGGCCTCAAAATTCGGAAGTCTGGAATGACTTAGGTGCAACCTACTACGCGCTTGGACTTGAGTATGCAGGTAGTACTTGGCCATCATGGGAACGTGATTTGACAGCTAATACGATCTCTGAAGGAAATCTAGAACTTGGAACAGCACTGCGTGAAGTTGAATCTGGGTACCTAGTTTTCATCTGTAATGATGAAACAGCTGAACAAATTGAGCAAAGGGCAAAGCGAAGAAATGCCTATATCTCCAGTAGCAGGTGGTCTATCAAGAGTAAAAAAGTAAACATTCTTGTTGGGCGAACAAAAGAGTTTTTGCTGAAAGCACGTGATTCATACGTTGCCGCGATTGATGTCAAGCCGGCTTATGATGCGCCCTATCAAAATTTGGGAGCTTTGTATATCAAAATTGGTCAGTTAGATGTTGGGAAAGATAATCTTGAGAAAGCTTATGAACTGAATCCACGCAATGATGAGTTGAGAATGTACCTCCATCAATTTAAATCAAAAGAGTACATCACAACAAGTACAGTCCTGACTGTGGACGAAGAGTAAGAGCAATTCTCAAAGCTTTTGGGTAATGAACTAGCTTTTTTCGTCGAAATTTCGTTATCATTTATGCACTTCACCGTCTCTGAAATTGTCGGAAAAACAGGTGGTCGATTAGTTCGTGGAGAACACAACTTTGTTATTAATGCAGTTTCTACCGATTCTAGGACATTAGCTTCTGGAGATCTTTTTGTTGCAATAATTGGTGAAAATTTTGACGGTCATGATTTTGTCAGCCACGTGGAACAAAATGGAGCTATCGGTGCTGTTGTTTCAAGGGCTTCTGAGATAAAATTGCCAGTTGTAATTGAGGTTCGAGATACACTGGTTGCCTATGGTGAGATTGCGAATCTGCATCGAAATCGATTTGATGTTCCAATCGTAGCGATTACTGGTAGTAATGGAAAAACCACGACTAAGGACATGGTTGCGGAAGTGCTTGCGCAGCGGTGCTCAGTGTTCAAATCCGAGAAGAATTTTAATAACCGTATTGGTATACCGAATCGATTGTTACAATTAAGTGCTCAGGATGAAGTTGGAGTTTTAGAAATTGGATCAAACCAACCGGGTGAAATTAAACATCTGTCAGGCATTGTTGAGCCAGATGTTGCGGTAATCACGAATATCGGGTTTAGCCATTTGGAATTTCTTGGATCAATCGAAGGCGTTTTTAAGGAAAAAAGCGCTATCCTTGAAAATGTAGATTTGGCAATTTTGAGCGCTGACGATGTTTACACAGAAAGACTTCGACGTGAGTTCCCTGTTGAGGTGGTTACCTTTGGTTATAAACACTCGGCGGATGTGTCTGCTAGCAATATTCGCATTGACAATTATGGAAAGCCTAGGTTCCGTTTGCAACTTGATCACCAGGATGTTGAGGATATTCGTCTACCTTGTGCAGGAGCCCATAATATTTCAAATGCACTTGCGGCAGCCTGTGTTGGAAAATGGGCGGGTTTAACCCATCGAGAAATTCGAATTGGTCTAGAGAACTTTTCTCCACCTGATATGCGTCTTCAGTGGATTGAACTAGATGATTTTAATATAATTAACGATGCTTATAACTCTAATCCAAATTCAGTTCAAGTTGCGCTTGGCATGTTGAGTGACACTCATATTAAAGGGAAGCGAATAGCAGTTCTGGGTGACATGCTGGAACTGGGAGCGCAGTCTGCTCAGCTCCATTTTGAAGTTGGACGATGTATTCGTCCAAATGTAAAGACTTTAATCACTGTTGGTAATTGCAGTCGTCAGATTGCGGATGGCATACAGCATCAGATGGCATCGATAGATCACTGTTATACTGCTGATGAAGCTGCTGACGCGTTGCGTCGTGTTGTGGATTTGGGAGATCTAGTTTTGCTTAAAGGCTCACGTGGTATAGAACTTGAAAAAATATTAAGAGGTTTTCTATGAAGTTAGGTTACACTCTTTGGAACGATTATCATTTTACCAACTATCCCGAGATCTTAGCGAATTTACGAGAGATTGGGGTTAAGATTATTGTGATTGTTCCGCAATACTTGTTGGACCGTGATGACCGAGCACGACTTGTCGGTGTCTATTTGCCAATCAAAAATCTTGTCAATGAGGTAAAACAAAGTGGCTTTGAATTGATGATAAAGCCACACTTCATACCTAGAGAGTCTAATGGGAAACAACCTCCCAATTGGCAGGGATGGATTGGTACAGTAGACATGAATTCATGGGGATTGCTGATGGGTCGTATTAAACTTGAACTTGAAAGTCTCACTCGTGATTATCGTCCGCGCTACTTTTGTATTGGCAGTGATTTGATTGGAACTCATGCGCAGCGTGAGGAATGGGCTAAAGTCGTTGACGCGATGATGGCTTTTGAAGTATCTTTGGTTTACGCTAGCAATTTTTCTCAGCCGTTAATTAGGCGTTTCCGTTGGGCGCTTTTCTGGTCATCACTTTTAGGAAGGTACAATCGCACGTTGGATCTTGTCTTCCACTCACAGCGTTTTGAAATCCCCGATATGCAACGTGCGCAAGTTGCGCGGGCGATTTACCGAAGTGGCTTTCGTTTTCCGTTAGATGCAGTTGGACTGAACTTACACTGGCCACCTGAAGACGAAAAATATGAAGATTTATCAGAAAAATGGTTTCATTACGAGAGAAGTGGGTTTGAAATTAACTATGTCGAATCAGTTAAAATGTGGTGTGGAACGAACCCATTATGGATTACTGAATGTGATCTGATTGGGCAACACAGGTCAGATCTTGACTATTATCGAAAATGGTGGGAGACATGCTTGGACGTTTGGGGGGGACTGTGTGAAGTATTGATATGTAAAGAGGACGAAACTCCACAATGGATTGAAGTCGCACGCCAAAGTGCATTCATTAAGAGTAAGATTGTGGAGTGGAATCAAAAAGATCAGATTGAAGATTTACCTTCATCTTTGACTGCGTATAGGTCACAGAGAGTAGATCAAGAACAAGAAAATCTAGAATCACAACAATCATCATTTTCCTTTAGGGAGGAGGAAAGCTAGTGCCAAGAGGAAAAATAAAATATTATAATACGGAAAAGGGATTTGGGTTTATTGCTCAAGATGATGGCGAGGCAGATGTCTTTATTCACAGTTCGGCCATTGATAGCCCTTATGACGACATTCGAGTTGGACAGACTGTAAAGTATCAGGTTACTGAGGGTAGGAAAGGTCTAGTTGGAAAAGATGTCGAGATACTATTGACAGCACTTGAACGTAGGTGGCTGCGTCAGGGGAAGAATTTAATTCCACGTGAGAATAATATGCCAAATTGGATGGATGCTGATGGCGCATCTGTCTTACCACGCGATAATAGGGGAGGTTCATCAAGTGAAGATGGTGATCAGATCTTAGCGGATTCAAATCGGATGAATTTTGGAAATTTATATATTGAGAAGCAAATCCGTCAGCAAACACCGATGTTCTTCGCTATGCTGGACGGTATTGAGCGATCTGTCACAATTATTGGTGCTAACACGGATTCACTCGTTCTTCACAGTAAGGATGGGAAACAAGAAATACCAAGAACTAACGTCAAATATTGTTATAAAGCTGAGGATTTGGACGGAATCGAGTCAATTTTGGAGCATAATTCTAAGTTAGAAAATAATAAAGATATAGAAACTGAATCTTGTGGTCAGGATCACCAGGTGAATATCGATGCGATCCGCGAGGCAAGACAAGAAAGATATCCAATTGAAGTTAAAATTATTGAAGGGGAAGTCTTTCACGGTCAGGTAGATTGGATAAGTAATGATGAAGTTAAGATGATCTTAGATAATGGCTCAAAGATCGTTATATTTCTGCATGCGATCTGTGACCTTAAGATGTTCCCAATGCAAAAGGCTATGTGAAAATCAGATGAATCAGAGCGTAACGGATCAAGATGTGTTAGATGCATATCAAAAAGTTACAAATGAGATCGATGTTGAAACGCGGAGGTTACAGGTTCAGATTGGTGGTTCCCCATGCCCAGCCAATTGTTATGACTGTTGTCACAATACTGCAACGATGACGATCAGTGAAATTGAAGCCCGAGATCTAAGAATCGGGTTACAAAAACTACCGAAGGAAATCCAGTCTCATATCTTGGAGAAAGCATGTAAATCTATTACCAAACTTGAAGCGGCGGGGTTTCTTGAGGAAAATACTCCAGAGGCATCGGGCATGGATATGATCGATGCATTAAAAGGAACCCCCGAAGGAGCATGCCCCATGCTTGTCGGTGGAGTATGTTCAGTCTATAATCACCGGCCAATCATATGTAGAGTATGGGGGTACCCGATGAATAACGGGAATGAGATTGGCTGCTGCTGGAAAACATTTATCGGTCGGCGGAAAGAATATACTCCAATTCAATACAACCGCTATTGGGAAGAATGTCGAGATTTGAGTAAAGCAACCGGTAACATCTCTCGTACACCAAATTGCTATCTTGTTAAAAACTTACTAAGTTAATCAAATGTGTTGTTAAGTTTATACTTTAAGCACCAAAAAATTCTGCGTTCTTTCCTGTGAAACTTTCCCATTCTTCTGGAACGTCATCCTCAGCGTAAATCGCCTCAACAGGACATTCTGGTTCGCAAACCCCGCAATCAATGCATTCTTCCGGATCGATGTAAAGTTGCACCTCTTCCTCAAAGAATTCTTCATTATCGGAAGTTGGGTGAATACAATCGACGGGACAGACGTCAACACAAGCCGTATCCTTTACATCAATGCACGGCTCACAAATTACATAAGTCATACTAATCTACTCCTAAGCTAGAGTTGCTGAAACAGCACGCTCGATTGTCACTAAGCTCTGCTTGGGCTAGCCTCGAAATTACTATGATAATTCCCAACAGAAACAGCACTTCCCAAACCGATTAATCTTATCATATCTGTCGAACTATGTCAAATGGATATCAAAAAAATTTGGTTTCTTTTAATATGTGCTGCTCTATTGCAGAACCGGGGATGGAACAACATATGGATTCTCTCCAAATATCATCTGCCCGTTCACCTTAACCGGATAATTTTCACCCCCATTTATGGGGATTAGCCAAAGTTGTCCATTATTTTCGTAAAGGATTTCCTTGCCATTGGGTAGCCAGACCGGCTTTTCTCCACCATGAGTTGTGATCTGGGTTTCTTGTGTTGTTTCTTTTTGATTTAGTTCAGCAAGCCAAATTTGACGATGGTTTTCTTCTTGTCGACTGAAAGCCATGATGTTGGGATCGGTTGGGGACCATCTCGGTTCAGTGTCATCAGTTAAGCCAACGCATATGGGATCAATACGATTTTCAATACGGTTATAGGCATAGATATTTCGGTCGTTTCGCGTTTGTGGATTCTCGATTGTTCCCCGTGCGCTATAAGTTAAGATTTTGTTTGTTGTATTCCAGCTCGGTGTTGACACTTCGATTGCTGTCGAAGGAATAAGGAACTCGCTGCCAGTTGAAATGTGCCTGACATAGAGTCTTTGCCTGTCTGGACCGCGACGTACAAATGCAACATAATTCCCATCTGATGATATAGCTGGATCCCTAGCAAGCTCTTTACGATCCAATAAAATGTCAATTTCACCTTGATCATTGATAACTATATTACCGTCAAGGTCAGTATAAAGAATCCTTCCATCTATTGAGACGGTTGGCTTTCGGCCAATACCAAGTGGTTCATTTGTTCCACCCGGTGCATAGCCCCAGACCAGGTTATCGTAATTGTAAACAATTAATGCATTAATATGGGGAACTGTCCCTTTTTGCTCAAACGTTGTCGTATCAATAGCATCATTGGGGTTAGGGTCGAATTCCTGCTGGTCTTGCAGTCGCCAGCCTTTATCAGTCGCTTCAAAGATAAATCCAATTCCTTGAGACCAATACCACCACTCCTCGATTTGGGTGCCTGAACGTGTAAACTGAAAAGTATCATCAGGTTTGCCATATTGCATCTGGATTGTATGGCGATGACCATCATCAATTTCAGCTATATTGCCAAGTTGATCAATATAGATTGCGGATATGGTGATGTCAATTGAAGGTGTTATATAATTTGGAAAGACGGATATGATGTGTGGGTTACCCTGAACAGGACGATGAGTTCCATAAATTCCAACACCATCACGTAGATCTGCGTGTCGATTGTTGTTGAGATCAACAATGGCCATCACGTAATAATCACCTGGCGGAACTTGAATCCTATATTTCCCATCTTCATCAAAACTGACCGGATACGCGATAGGTTGAGTGAAGTCTTCATCCTGTGATAATGAGATAACTCCAATCTTGAATTCCTGATTTGACCAAAGTATTTGTCCCTCAATACCGCTTTTGTACTCTGTTGTTGGTGTAATCCATTCCAAGCTGTGAACAGGTTCGAGTTGGCCGTCGCTTGAGTAGGTTGCACTGACGACTATCTCGATAGGTGTGTTTTTTCCTTCTTTAAGTTTAATCGATGAAGGGGGTATGTTAGTGATGTCGCTAGTTCCAAATCCTCCAATTGCATCACCCACACTGTATTTACCGTCACCATTACTATCAACATTAACCAAAAAGTAGTAACTCTCGGATGGCAACAAAAGTTCAAATTCCCCTTTAAGGTCAAGTTCAACTTGTCTAGTTGGATTAATCATGGTTTTTGCTTTGTAGATTTGTAAAATCGAGTTTTGCAAAGAGTGTCCGGGCCAAATAACTTTTCCTGTAATCTCAGCCATTCCCTCATTGTTTGAAATCGATTTTGTCATTTGATTTATGGGGACGGTTTTGCCGTTTTCAAGTTGCTTGCCTGTGATGGCAATCTCTATTTCTTTGGTGATATCAGCTTTGTTAACTAAAACAGGGCGCGGGTGAGCATCTGCTGATAAATCTTGGATACCGTACATGCCAACCAAATCGCCGGGGGAAAAGGCATTGCTGCCATTACGGTCAACGATGGCAAGCAGGTAATATTTGCCGGGCTTCAGATTAAGAATAAAAGTCTGATCCTCTTCCATTTGACAAGTCGCTGCACGGTATTTCCAGGACAAATCAGTGTAGGCAAAAACAGATATTTTTTCCGCCGGAGTAAAGTCTTCCCAGGTTATATGACCTTGTATGCCAGAGGTAATTTCTTCTAGCTTACCTTTGAATTTAGTTAGATTACTTTCTTCATATTCAGTAATTGAAACAAGCTTGTTAGCACTTTCAATATCCTGTAACCGTGCCACAATAGGAATGTTAATTCCGTTGATGGATTGGTAGTTACCAATGGAAATGAGTTGTTTTTCCTGTTTTGGATCGCTCCAGTCAGTAATACCGAAAACACCCATACCATCGCCAAAGTCGAATTTACCAGACTTATCTAGATCTACAAACGCCACCAAGTAATAATCACCGGGTTCAACACGAATCTCAAATTGACCATCAATAAGTTGTGTTACACCTGTATATGGTTCTTTGAGGAACTTATCTTTATAAACTTGGGTTGTTGTCTTTGAGAGATCTTTACCTGGCCAGAATACCTGTCCCTTAATTTTGGCTGTCGCATTTTTAACAAAGTCTTCTTCAATTTTTTTAAGTTCCTTGGTTGTTAATTTCTGTTGTGAAATTAAGTGACCACTAACCATAATTATCAAAAAGATACAGGTAAGAGCTTTTACAATAACCAATTGGTTGTTCTTCATTTCATTCATCGGTTGACTGTTTTTGATTATGGTGGGCTTTTTCATCTGATGTGTTTGGTTGATCAGAAGCCTGTTGTCTCCCGGTGGCGTGCTGATAAGTATCATACCAATTTGCTGGTGTATTGATAATTCGTTGTTCCTTATAGATTTTTTCCAAGTCCGTAATCTGCTGTTTTTTCAATTCTGTTTCTAAATTAGCCTTTTCTATATCCTCGGCAAACAGAAGAGATGCGATTTCAGCATGATCTGTACCTTCTGCCATTGCCAGTTTTAGGTCTCCCTCTGGACTTATTTCGCCAATTTTCTTTTGATCTCCTGTAAATATAATTCGTAGATCCAGGTCTGGATAGAGCGCTATCGCTCTTGTTCGCGCATCATAGACTTTTTGACGGTGTTTTGAGTGGGCAAGTACTCGGCCGGAAAGCGGGTTTCCGTCTTTATAACTATGTATGGTTAGCAACAGCCAACGGTTTGGGTATTTTTGGCGGATGTTAGTCACATCAAGGGTGTTGGGCATGTCCCCCCTAATCTCAGTTGTTCGACTTAACTCGCTGATAGAGGCTATTATTTGCTATTATCGCTAATAATAGCAATTCTGCCATTTAGTTTCAATCTAAATGCTGCGGAAATCAAGTCAAAATTTGAGCTAAGTTTGTGTTTTTAATTAGATTTAGTCGGCAAAGTAATGAGACTCATTTAGGAGATTAGTACTAAGTTGTCACGATGGATTATTTCATCATAATAATGATAGCCGAGAATCTGTTCAATCTCGTGCGTGTTTTTACCAATGATCTGTTGAGCCTCTTGGGTGTTGTAGTTGACCAAGCCTCTGGCAAATTCCCTGCCGTTCTGATCTCGGCACGAAATAGTATCACCAAATTCGAATTTTCCAGTGATCTGTTGTACACCACATGGTAAGAGGCTTCCTCCATGATTTAGTAACGCATGATGAGCTCCTTCATCAACAAATACTTGACCTTTTGGTGGACGTGAATAGGCAATCCAGCGGTGACGTGAAGATATCCGCTTTTGCGGTAAAAAGAGAGTCCCAACTGCTTCACCATCCAGAATCCGATTTAGAATATTTTTTTCAGATCCGTCGGCCAGCACCATCAATCCACCAGAACCCGTTACAATTTCGGCAGCTAGAAGTTTTGTTATCATTCCACCAGTTCCTTCATTCGTACTAGAATTTCCTGCCAAAACACGGATTGTATCATCAATCTTAGGAACAACATATATCAGTTCAGCATTTGTATCTGTCTGTGGATCGGCAGTGTAAAAACCTTTCTGGTCGGAAAGAATAATCAGCAGATATGCGTCTATAAGATTGGTTACATATGCAGCAAGAGTATCATTGTCACCCACCTTAATTTCATCAACCGTAACGGTGTCATTTTCATTAATTATTGGGATGGCTCCTAACCTGAGTAGAGTGAGAAGCGTATCACTTATATGGACATAACGTTGTCGGCTAGTGAAGTCTTCCTGCGTTAACAATGCCATGGCGGGAATCTGCCCATACTGCTGTAGTCGTGACTGATATGCTTGCATCAGTTGAATCTGGCCTACAGCCGCGGCCGCTTGTAATTCAGGCATTGTCTCGGGGCGATGGTTAAATCCAAGCTGTCGTGTGCCGGCGACGATGGCGCCAGAGGTAACAAGTATAATCTCTTTGTTTCTTTGTTTTAACTTTGTAAGGTCATGGGTAAGTTGATCTAGCCGTTCGCTAGAAAGTTCAGAATTTTGTGATAGCGTTGAACTGCCAACCTTTACTACCACACGTTTGACTTGTGACATTAATTGTTGTCGGTCGGATTTAGCCATTTGAGTTTTGGTCGAATGTAAATTCAAATTCATCAATCTGAACAGTATCTCCTTCTTGTATGCCAGCTTTTATTAGAACATTGATAACTCCCATTTTTTTTAATTTTCGATAAAACATCACGATTGCTTGTTCATTTCCAAAATCTGTCATCAGAGCTGCACGGCGTACTGCCTTGCCTTCTACAGAAAAGTAATTTTTCCCCTGAGTTACTTTTATCTTCTCTTTTAATCTAGATTCGCTTATCACCATCGGTGTCTGTTGAGAATTCTTCTGTTGAATCTCTTTATTGATACGCTGTAACAATCGGTATGTAGATGTAATGAGCGCATTCACTCCTTGTCCAGTTAAGGCGGATATTTCATAGACCTTTCGTTTACCAAAGTAACTCAGGACTTTCTGAAGGTAATCTTGAGCAAAAGGTAAATCTGTTTTGTTTAGCGCAACCAATTGTGGAATTCGAGCTAATCGCTTGTTATAGAGTGAAAGTTCTCTATTAATCTGTTCGAAATCTTCGATTGGATCCCGTCCATCGCTGGCTGACGCATCGATGACATGGATCAGTATTTTGGTACGCTCAATATGGCGAAGGAAATCATGACCAAGACCAGAGCCGGTATGAGCACCGTCAATTAAGCCTGGGATATCAGCTAAAAGAAAGTTTTTATCTTCAGCAATTCGGACTACACCGAGATTTGGTGTCAGCGTCGTAAATGGATAAGCAGCAATTTTTGGTTTGGCGGCTGAAGTTCTTGAAAGAAGCGTTGACTTTCCGGCGTTTGGGAAACCGACTAAGCCAACATCAGCGATTAACTTGACTTCAAGATCGATGGTGCGTTCTTCACCTGGTTCTCCTTTTTCAGCAACGCGCGGGGTTTGAAAAATGGAACTTCGAAAGTGGGCGTTACCCCGACCACCAATTCCCCCTTGTGCTGCAATGAAAGATTGACCAGCTGTTTCCAAGTCAGAGATGATCTCATCTGTGTTGTGTATACGCACAACAGTACCTACTGGAACTCTGACAACCCGATCCTCCGCACTTCCTCCATTCCTTAGCTTTCCCATACCATGTTGACCGTCATCAGCTGTTTGGTGTGGTCTATAACGAAGATCAATAAGTGTTGTCATTTCTTTGGTGGCTTGTAATACTATGCTGCCCCCATTTCCACCATCTCCACCGTTTGGGCCGCCTCGGGGGATATGCTTCTCACGACGAAAACTAATGCACCCGTCTCCACCTTTTCCACCTTTTACATAAATTTTAGCTGTGTCTAAATTCACGGTTTTTTATTTTTGATTAGATTTTGGATAGATTATAGAAAAGCTTGGCTGTTAGGTAATGAAAATTTACTACTGGTTACAAAAAAAGCCCCATCAAACACGGGGCTTTCATATAATACAACTTCTCAGTGGTTAAATTTAGAAATTAGGTCGTTGTGCGTATACACTTACCTGTCGACGATATTTATCCTTGCGTTCAAAACAGACATAACCTTCGATTTTCGAAAAGATAGTGTGGTCATTTCCAAGTCCCACATTATCCCCCAGATGAATTTTGGTTCCCCGCTGGCGAATAATAATGTTTCCAGCTAATACCTTAGAACCCGAGTATTTTTTCACTCCAAGCCGCTTAGAAGTACTGTCGCGACCGTTTGTGGTACTACCTCCCCCCTTTTTATGGGCCATTTACATCTCCTTGGAAATTTTCTAATATAATGGTCTAGTTTTCAATACCAGTTATCCTTATTCGAGTAAGGTTCTGTCGGTGTCCCCGTCTCCGACTGTAGCCTTTACGTCTCTTTGATTTAAAAACGAGAATTTTCTTGCCTTTCGTTTGTTGAACTACTTCGCTAGTAATAGTTACATTCTCAAGATATGGCGATCCGACTTGGATATCTCCGTTACTATCAGAGACAGCCAGGACATCAGAAAAATTAACAGTTTCACCGACAGACGCATCCAACTTCTCTATATCGATCAGTGTGCCAACTTCAACTCGATGTTGTTTGCCACCTGAGGCGAACACTGCATACATTTAATTTTCTCCATGATTTATCTAGAACAAAACCCAACTGGGAAGTATATCAAACAATTCCTCAGTATGTCAAACTTAATCTAGGCGGATTTGCCGATTATGTTCATCAAGAACCTGATAATCTTCTAGATGAAGATCAATGTTACCTTCGATTTGAAGACGCAGGCCCATTTCTTGATTTAGCTGCTGTATCAACTTTGATCGCCGATCAAGAAGACGTGATACAACTAATTCATTAGCAATAACCTTAAACCTTTTCCTTTGAGATTTTCGGACAGCTTTTTTAATTGACCGCAGAATATTAATCACTACAGTATCAACTGAGAGGACAAAACCATGCCCGTCACAGTATGGACATATCTGAGTAAGAATATTTTTTATACTTGGACGTGTGCGTTGGCGGGTCATTTCAACCAATCCGAGTTCAGAAATCCTGAGTATATTTGTCTTAGCGCGATCCTTTTTGATTTCTTGTTGTAATGCTTGATAAACGTTTCTGCGATCCTCACGGCGATCCATATCAATAAAATCGATAACAACAATGCCACCAAGGTCTCTTACGCGCATCTGACGTACGATCTCTTCAACAGCTTCGAGATTTGCTTTTAGGATAGTACTATCTGCATCATTTTCCCCGGTAAATTTACCTGTGTTTACATCAATGGAAACCATCGCCTCGGTTTGTTCAATTACGATATATCCTCCACTACGCAACCAAACTTTTTGTCCTAGTGCTTTTTTTAGTCCTGTCTCAATGCCGAATTTCTCCATCATTGGGATGGATTTATTGTTGTAAAACTTTACACGAGACTTGAATTCGGGCAGTAACAGGGTGAAATAATTAATAGCTGTATCATATTGTGGCTTTGAATCAATAATCAGTTCGTTAATATTACTATTAAAGTAATCGCGTATAATCCGTTCAGTGAACCCAAGGTCTCTGTGTACTAAACTTGGTGCCTTAACACGGCGGGCCTTTTGGTTGATACTTTTCCACGTGTTAAGAAGATAGTTGATTTCTGCTGAAAGATTCTCCTCGCTTTTGTTCTCAGCCGCTGTTCGGATAATGAATCCACCTGCGGTATCGGGTCTAAAAGACTGCACTAAATTC
The DNA here is from genome assembly GCA_012963885.1 of Candidatus Poribacteria bacterium. GTDB lineage: Bacteria > Poribacteria > WGA-4E > WGA-4E > UBA9662 > UBA9662. The sequence goes on from DTUY01000363.1 coordinate 92,718, forward strand.
TTTAAACGTTGTCTCTCTTCTGCAGATTCAATTCGTCTTGAGATACCAACACTTGATGAAGTTGGAAGATAGACGATGTACTTTCCGGGAAGGGAAATGGTGCTTGTGATACGTGCGCCTTTTGTACCAATGGCTGCTTTGGCAACTTGTACGAGGATTTCTTGGCCGGTTTCAATTACATCTGTGATAACTGGCTCAGTTTTCCCATGTCGTCTTTGTGTTGGAGAGTCGCCTAAATCGGTATATACCTTAGCCGAACCATCACTATCTTCGATATCCTCAAAACTGTACTCAATATCTGATGCGTGTAGAAACCCATGTTTCTCAAGACCAATCTCGACGAAAGCGATTTGCATGCCGGGGAGGACGTTGTCAACACGCCCTTTATATATGTTGGCTAAAATATGCTCTTCATTCTGACGCTCAATATAAATTTCGCTGAGCACTCCATTTTCAAGAATGGCACATCTTGCTTCGTACTTATCTTCAGAGATAAGAATTTCTTTTTTCATTAGTTGCCTCCAACTGTTGATGTTTGTAGAGGCAAAGAATTCAGATCACTAAGTCACTTTCGACGGGGAAAAACACTATTCAATCACTATGGAAATCGTATTTGGGACTTGCCTTTTTTCACAGTGGATGTGTCCCCTTAAAATTTGCCCATCTGGATTCATTTTACTTGCGTGGTGTCATTGTAACAACAGGTAGAATCATCTCACCCATTGATATTCCTCCATGTTGAAATCCTCCTCGAAATTGCCGCGTGTATTCATTAAACTGATTCGGGTACACAAAGTAGTGGTCTTCCTTAGCAAGAATATAGTTTTTGGTGGTGTTTTCTGCAGGTAATTTGTATTCATTTGGACGATCAATGTGAACTGCTTGATCAGCTCTTAATTTCGTGCCGAATTTGAACCGAAGACTTGTCGAGGTTTCGCGATTTCCAAAGGCTCGAGAAGGACGGTTACACAACGTTGAACCGTGATCAGAAGTTAAGACTACTATGGCATTTCGGTTAGCGATGATTTTGAGGATTTTAAACAATATAGAATGTGTAAACCACGATTTCACCAGAGAGCGAAAAGCCGATTCATCTGGTGAAATTTGTTGTAAAATATCTGATTGTGAGCGTTGATGTGTTAAAATATCAACAAAATTAACGACCAGTGTCGAAAGACTAACCTGGTCAAAAGCAGTGACTTGGCGGATGAACTCATTGCCACCTTTTGCATCAAAAATCTTAAAATATCTTAATTGCGGTTTTAATTGAATTCCTTCTTGTCGCAGTTTTGATTGAAGCAGTTGTTTTTCATACCGATTTGTACTTGTCTCATTTACATCCCCTTCTTGCCAATATTCTGGATATTTCTGAGCGATTTCAATTGGAAATAAACCGCTAAAAAGAGCGTTACGAGAATAGAGTGTTGCGCTCGGTAGAATTGAAAAGTAATAATCTTGATTCATGTAGAAGAATTGCCTCAGCATTGGCTCAATTATCAGCCAGTGGTCTAGGCGCATACAATCAACAACGATGTAGTAAACTTGTTTTTTTTCGCGTAAATGAGGAATAACATATTTGTTCAAGATGTCTACTGATAAGATTGGTCGATTCTTGCCACGCATCCAACCAGCATAATTTCCCTCAATATATCTAGAAAAGAAAGTTTCACACTCTTTTTTCTGTTCCTTGTGTGTTTCTTTAAAACCTGTTTCTCCTAGTTCGTCAAATGCTAAATCCCAAGAAAGTAACTTTAAATATATGTCTACCCAAATTCTCCAATCTGAATGACCTTGGATTAATTTCCTGATTTCATTAAAGCTTTCTGTGTAGTTTCGTGGGATTTGTCCTTCAATAATTCTGTCTTGATCAAGGACCCTCTTCAAAGTTGACACAATTTGGGCAACCCCGATCGGTTTGACTAAGAAACTGTCGATTTGCTTTCCCAATGCTTCCTCAACGAACAGTTCATCGCTGATTTGTGTAACCATAATAACTGGGATTGTCGAATTGACTTCTCTGATTTGATCAAGTGTTGTAATACCGTCCTGTCCCGGCATCATTTGGTCTAGGATTATCACGTCATAGTGTGATTCTTTAATAATTGCGACCGCATCGGCACCATTTGAAACCGGGGTAACCGAGTAATGCTTTTCGCGTAGGGAACATATATGTGGTTCTAAAATGTCTATTTCATCATCGATCCATAGAATGTTATGTGTTGCTTCCAGCATTGTTAATCAACTTAGTCCCTTCTTGAGTACCATTATCATTTAGCTCCGACTGGTAGTGAGATATTAAATTGTGTGCCTTGTGAATCACTTTTTATCAATTTGATTTGCCCTTTATGGTATTCTTCGATGATCCGCTTCACAAGGGCTAAACCCATTCCCCAACCGTGCTTTTTGGTCGTCATACCTGGTTGAAAGATCTTCTTTTGATTCCCTCGTTGGATTCCTTTACCGTTATCATGGTATTTAATTACAATCTGGTTTCTCTGTCCTTCATACTCTGACTTCACTCCAATAATGCCTGAAGGCTTATCCATCGCGTCAAGTGAATTTCGAACCAAATTTTCCAGCACCCATTGCAAGAGTTCCCGGTTGGCAATTATTTCGGGGAGATTGCCATGGTTAACTGTAATCTTAACCTGATTTGAGTGACGTGGTAGACGCCTTTGAAAATATTCAACTACGTCATCGATAATTTGGTTGACATCTGTTTTGCTTCTGCTTGGGTCGGATCCAATGTGACTAAACCTCTTCGTAATACTCTGAAGACGATCAGTGTCTTTCCGCATAGCATCATAAATTTCGCCAGCTATGGAATTGTCTTTGTCGATGTTTTGCTCTCCAAGCAACTCAATCCAGCCGATGAGTGAAGAAATTGGTGTTCCAAGTTGATGAGCTGTTTCTTTTGCTAACCCACACCAAATAGCTGTTTGCTCAAAAGATTTAATCTGACGGAATGCGGCAAAGCCAGACGCGAGAAAAACAGAAAAAACAGCAATTAAAACAATCGGCATTATGATGAGGCCATAGTACGGTACTTTTTGGTAGTAGAAGTAACCTGTTTCCCACAGTGGCGTTGTCTGAATTGGCACGAAAAGATCTTGTGATATGGAGTTACGAATTAATTGTTGAGCCTGCTGGACTTGATTGGGCTGTGAGTCTTTATGCTGAATCAAGTCTCCCCAAATCTGCCATTTCTGGGGTGTTTTCCCCAAATCAGTAAACACAAAAGGCAGTTGGTCTATGGCATTTACATCTGTTTCACCATGGTAGATATAACCGTAAGTTTTTCGGTTTTCAACCATATACCGAATTGTATTGACTTTGCCTTCACTTTTCATTCGACTAAGAATGTCGTCAACTCTCTTCTGTTCTGCAGCAGAAAATGGTATCTGAGGTTCCGCATTCAATTTTTTCTCAATAGCCGGATTAATACCGCGCGCAGTTATAATCCGCTCGCCTGTATTATCTGTGATAATGAATGATAAACGACTCAGGGGGAGAGATTGGACAACGAACTCATTAAGCCGATTTTGTAAGCCTACTTCTTTTAAACTTGGAATTTCGGCAACTAAGTTAGCAAGCGGGGTAACTTGCTTCTCAAGATTCCTATTCAGTTCTATGATCTGTCTTGTATAGTAAACGAATGCACAAGATAGGCTGAAGATACCGACAATGGTGTAGGCAAGCAAAAAACCCGATGCAGCAGATTTCGCGGCGAGCTTCCCTTTTCCGAAAAGCATCATAGCATCCACCTAAAACACCCTACCTAATCCCGCTATTGTAACGAATAAAGAGTAACAAAGTCAAAGAAATCTTAATCCCATCGATTTCCCTGTTGACAGTGGTTTCAGCGTGTGCTAGATTATATGTTGGGGGAATTCAACCATTACTGTTGTGTTGCCTTTAATTAAGCGGTAAAAGGCTATCTTAGTAAGGTATTACGTAAAGTAGTCTGCCTCGTAGTGCGTTATAGGCCTGAATCAATAGGGAGTTTGGATGGTTAAATTCTGGAGAGGGTTCTTTTCAACAGGGCCTTTTTTCGTCGTTTTGTTGTTGCCATCACTAGTTGGTGCAGATAGTAATGGGTTTCTTCCTGACAAAGCAGTTGGTCGGATAGGATACGGACGAATCCAGCGAGTAAACTATTCTCCGGATGCAAAACTAATTACCCTTACCACGTCAATCGGTGTGCGTATCATTGATGCCGAAAGTTTGAAGCAAGCGGGATTTATTCGGTTGGAAGATTTCGCTGTAGACTTGGGTTTCATGTCACACGAGCGGGTTGTGATTGCCACCGGGAATGGTTTAAAGATCTTTGATTTGAGTAATCCACGTTATTCAATTAATCCGCCGTTGCAGGTTCAAAGAATACCGATTCGAACAGTTGCTGTTAGCACCGATGAGGAGTGGATGGCTATTGGGGTGGTTGTCCAGGAAGGGAAGAAGGACGAAAGCGAAGTTTTTGTTTATACTGTTGGTGAGGATGAAACTAGCTTATCACAAATTTTTATACTTGAAGGTGAAGTTGTTGATGTGACATTCGATCCTGGACCCGCGGGTATGGATCAACGTATTGCGGTTGCCTCTGAAACAGAGGTTTTTATTTGGCGAAAGAGTTCAACAGAATCAATATTTCGTAATATTCAGAAGGGGATTCTGCCAGTTGATCTTGTCATCAATAACATAGCTTTCAATAGTGATGGGAGTCATTTATTAATTGGTGCATATAATACCCAAACCGATTCAAGTGAAATCTATCGCCAGACTGTTGCAGACCCTAGACCTGAGTTTCTAACTCAAATTCCTAACGAAGAGATTTTTGACGTTATTTTTCACCCTACACAACGAAACCTTCTCGCGATTGCAACTGATCAAAAACTGCGGGTATGGGAAGTATTCCAATCTGACGCAACTCAGAAAGGCAGCCCCTTGCTTAATCGGGGTTTTAATGCCGATTACATTACACTGGCATTTCATCCCAAGAAGAAGGTTTTGGCAATTGGTGCGGATAATAATCCGTTTAACCAATCCTTTTTACTCTTCAAACTTGGATTGGCTGGTATCGCGGTTCCAATTAATACCGAGTTTACAGATTTTTATCCGCAGGTTTTCTCAATCCATTCCTCATCTACAGCCACGGATCGCCAATTACTGGTCAATTACAAATCGAAAAAAGCAGTAATATGGGATTTGGAAACGATGGAGGAAAAGAGAAAGTTGCCTTTCCCCTCCAAAGTAAATGATATTAAACTCAGTCCGTCTGCCGACGAAGTCGCTATTGCATTACAGAGCAACGAAATATTGGTGTTAGATATCACATCTGATCCACCGAGCGATAGCGCAGCGCAGTCGGGGTTGATTCATCCTGAGACGACGATATCCAATGTTGTTGCCTACGATCCATCAGGACAGTGGATCGGTTCCGTAGCAGAGGACGGCAGTGTTCGTGTTCGCCAAAAAGGAGCACCTCAGTTTGAGAACGATCTTGATTTTAAAAATATATCTCTGATTGACATTAATTTCAATTTTGATGGGACAATAATGGCATTGCTTGCTGAAAATAGTACGGTAGCACTCTATCAGGTTTCTCCAGATCAAGGTATCCAGAAATTTGCGGGTGAATTGGAAGATTCGGTTCTTAATATCGGTGCTGCAGGCGCTAAAGTGACTTTCAGTCCGGTCAAGAATGATAATCGTTTCGTTATCGGTCTGAAGAATGGATCTGTTCAGTTTTATGATATTTTAAAGGATCGTTCAATTCTCCAAACACACCAGCTTTCCGTTGACAAAAGCGTTGCTTATGGTGAAGTTGCTGCCTTGAGCATCTCCCTTGATGGCCGTTTCGTAGCTGTTGGAATCGACAACTCAATTTGGATGTGGAGCCATGGTAATCCCGAAGAAGGTGTAAAACAGTTCAGTGGCCACACGAAACAAGTTACAGGGCTGGGTTTCTCACGTCTTGTTGATGGCACAAATCTGTTGGTTTCCTCATCGCTTGACGGTACAGTTTTGGTCTGGGATATTGGGATCCTAGTTCAAGAAGAGCGAGTAGGAGAATTAATTGATTTACTTGAGCCGAATCGAACAACTGAGGTTGATGTAACTGACCGAATTCGAGTTCGAGTTCCTACGTTTTCCCAACTCAACATGGAGACACTAACACCCTTTAATTTCAGAGTTGAGGGGAAGTTGGAAAGTGGTTCTGTCATCACCTATTCTCAGAATGAAAAGCAGTATACTATTGAAGGGATGAACATGATTACCTTTGATCCAGGAAGTACCCTGCGTGAAAAGGAAACAATTACCATTCGTGTCAGTAGTGGAATTGAAGATGTCAATGGGAAATTTTTAGAAGCCATTGCCCTTGAGTTTACGACAGGTTTAATTGTTTGGCCTGGTGATACCAACCGTGATGGTAATGTGGATGTTTTTGATATTCTACCAGTTGGTCAATTTTGGGGACTTACTGGTGAACTTCGTCGAAAAGGCAGTAGCAACTGGCGGTTGCAGCCTGCCATATCGTGGGCTAACAAACAGGCAACCTATGCCGACGCAAATGGGGATGGTGTTATTAATCTTGATGATGTTTTTGCCATTAATGATAATTGGAAGAAAACAGTAAATGATAGAATAGTGTTGCCTATGCCTAATTCACCAGTTCAGTCTCAATTTTCTAATCCGGAGATGATTGAGATTTATAAAAAAATGTATTTCGGCCTTGAAAACAGAAGTCGTGAAATCGGTGTTGGCAGTGAACTCGCTATGGCGCTGAAAAAGATAATTGATCAATTATATATGCGTAGTTTACCCGCGGTTACAAAATTACTCAATAATTATCCGAATCCTTTCAATCCAGAGACTTGGATTCCATTCCAACTTGCAGACCCGCAAGAGGTGTCAATTACGATCTATGATTTAAAAGGCCGAAAAGTGAGAATTCTTGATCTTGGGCATAAAAAGGCTGGGTATTATCTTAATCGTGGTAACGCCGCCCATTGGGATGGTCGAAGTGATTGGGGTGAGTTGATAGCAAGTGGAATCTATTTCTACCGGATTAAAGCAGGCAATTTTTCTGGCCAGAACCGGCTTGTCATCTTAAAGTAAGCAATAGTTTGGGAAAGTTTAGTATGAAGTATTTTTGGATTATTGGCCTCCTTGTAATGATTTCTACCGCAGGGTGTGACACATCTCGTGATTTCACCGTAGTAGAAGAAGATCAATTAACTAATGTCACTATTGCCCTTGCACCTTCCTTCCAAACACCTGAACTCAAAGTAGTAGTAGAGCTTCTTTACCTTGACGCCAAGGGGAAACAGGTTCCATTTGATCCGCCGATCCGTGACCAATTTGTCCTGGTACCTAAAGCTACAAAATTTTCTACGCTTCGTGTTCCAATCGGTGAAAACCGAATTATTGAAGTACGGGGATATGAGTACGGGGATTTGGTATTAGAAGGACACCAAGAGTTTCCTTATGTTGGGAATCAACCGATTTCTGCTGATATTACGCTTGATCCAATTGGTATTCCGTTGCTAATAATCGATACCCCCAAGTCAGCGTTTAGCCCAGGTGAAGAGGTTCCAGTTGAGATTAAAGTTAAGAATGTAGAGAATCTCTTTGGCGTTGTTGTGGAGTTGGATTATACACGAAGTCGACTTTTTGCCTTGAATGTGGAGGCCAAATCGCTCAACTCCGATGAGGATTCACCTTTTTCGAAATCGCTCATGCCGCTAGTTCATGACTTAAACTTGGATCCTGATCCTGGCCGAGTGGCAATTGCTATGACGCTGACAAAGGGGCAGGATTCGATTACGGTTGGTTCAAAATCCCAGACTCTAGCGGTAGCTACTTTTCGTGCGGTTAAACCTGGAGCTGCGGAAATCAAAGTTCGATTAATACGTGGTGTGAGCCCCAAACTGATAGATCCAGATGGGCAGCCTCTTCAAAGTCTCGACCAAACACAGAAGTATCTCAATCCGGCTGATGGCCGGACACCACGCGGTGTAATAAAAATTGAGATTGAATAACGTGCATGTGTATATTTTTGTAAGTGGAATTGCCGTTCGACTAATTTTTTTAGGTGCGTGGTTGATCTTGTTCATCGGTTGCCAAGAGGTAATGGTGAATGTTGGTAACGTTGGAACACGTGAGAATCCACTTGAAAAAGCTGGGATTTTGGAAAATAATGAGGTTTGGTCCGGAGTCGTTCGCGTTACAGGTGATGTCACCGTTCCCGAAGGTTTGTCACTAACGATACGTCCTGGTGCGATCGTTGGCTTCGATCCCGTTACTGGCAACCATCAGCTTGTTATTTTCGGTTCCTTTTATGCTGAAGGCGAACAGGAACGTATGATTAGATTCGGTTCGCTTGGCACAGAAGATGACCCTCCCGATGCAGGAGATTGGGCTGGTATTTACATTAAGCCAACCAGCCAGAATTCGCGTGTTGCACACTGTCATATTCAGGATGCTACCACCGCAATCACCTGTGACTCAAACACCACCCAATTGGAGTACTGCCTAATCACAAATAGTAAAAGTGCAATTCTTTGCTATGCTTCTCCGCTAATCGCACAAAATGATATTAACAAAAACGGAACTGCAATCAAGTGTGTTGGTAGCGTCTCACCTGAAATAGTGCAAAATACGATTCAAGCAAATGAGTTTGGCGTTATCTGTGATGATGGGGCACGACCCAAAATTGAGCGTAATGAGCTAACAAATAATTATCAACATGCGATTGTTTGTTATGCTTCTGCTGAACCCGAGATTCTTGCTAACAACATCACGAGAAACGGGGGATGGGCGGTTTACAGTGGTGGTCGGTTACGAGGGAATTTTATTTGGGGCAACAACGAGAGTGATTTAGTTGATAGAGGAACAGGGCGTGACAGCGAGCAATTTTATGGAGTGGCTGAAGTATTAGAGCCTAGATCTAACCGCGTGTCTGATGCTGGTGTCCAAAGAGAATACAATCCATAGATTTCCCCCTAGACAGATCGCTCCCCCGAGTTATCTGTAGAATGTGGTAAGCTCACCGCCAGCAAATCCAACGGCCATTGGAAAATCAAACTGGACACTGTGCTGGGCATAACGTCCAACCTATCGGATCAGGTTGATTGGTTAATCATAGATGCCAGCATCTACGACAACAACTTGAAACTAAAGACCTACAAATAGACAAACTGCAACAGGCTCTCGATTAGGAACAGCAACTACACGCTGTCAGCCAGAAAACCATCAAGTCAAAACAATTGCAGATCGATGACATACACCGCAATCGCTCAGTATTCGCCCGTATTCGAGAAGTTTTCATTCCATCTAAACTAACCACATAATCTTTCACGCAAATCAGGAAAAGCTAGATAACTCCTCATACAGAGAGGCACTTAGTCCTCCGTATTCTTGGGCAACCAATACAAACGAAGTAGCAAACAATAACAATCCAATTATTATTCTCATCAGTTCACCTCACACTAATACCAGATCTATATTAAACTCTCTGTAATGACTTTAAAATATTTCTCTAACTGCTTAACTTTGTTTTCAGCCATCTCTTCTTCCATTACTCGAATTTCGTCAGAACCATTACCATCACATACCCATTGTAAAATAGTTCGTAAGGCAAAACCATTATTTAGCCGAGGTGTGCACCAAAAAATAACAAGCCTTCCTATCTAACTACAGCGCCGAGCTCAACTAAGAAGTTTGCAGTCAATTTAAGTAGTATCTGTTCAAGGAAAATACTAAAGTTTTTTTATGTTATGACTATCCATTAACTTGTTTTCTGAAACTAAAGACGAAAAAACCAAACTCAAATATTTTCTAGCTTTTAAAGTAGGAAGTATTCACACACAATCTAGCAGTTGAACTTAAGTTTTAACTTAAATAAAACAACTTGAGACACAATAGTATCAGGCGGAACCATCACTTCTTGACCAGATATAAAGAGTCATATCATGGCTGTTTCCTTGGGTTTCTTCTGGAACAAACAATGGAGATTTGGTGGAAATGTTACTGGCCAAAGTGTGGAAAGATGAAGACTACAAATCAACAGAGCATTCCGGAAGTTGTAGGGAGGTGAGTAAAGCCAGCAGGTACCTCGCAACCGTATTAGAAGACAATCATCCCCCGCGCCAGTTCACCCGCTGCCAGCGCCCGGAATGCTTCGTTTGATTCTTCGATCGTGTATTCATGCGTGATCAGCTCATCGATCTTTAGCTTTCCCGCCATGTAGAGTTCAACTAGGCGTGGAAAGTCTTCACGAGTCCGTGCGCTACCGTATTTGCAACCTCGCATGACTTTCTCGTCCGCCTGTAGTATCCCCGTGTCGAACGTCACAGTGGACCCTGTCGGTGGAAGGCCAATCAGAACACTGGTTCCCGCAGGTGCCAGACACTCCCACGCCTGCTTGATCACATCCGCCACACCGACGGCGACAAATGCGTAGTCGGCTCCTCGCCTGGTGAGATCCTTGATCGCTTCCACCGGATCGTCCACCGAGGCGTCCACACAGTGTGTGGCACCGAGCTGTTTCGCGTAGTCGAACTTGTTCCCGTTCACGTCCACCGCAATGATCGGGTTCGCGGCCATAAGCGCGCCTCCCTGAATACAGTTCAATCCAATCCCACCGACTCCGAAAACAACCATGCTCGCACCCGCAGGTACTTGCGCTGTGTTCAGAACAGCACCAACGCCAGTCATCACTGAGCACCCAATTAGGGCCGCTTTTCTAAGATCCATATCATCGCGGATCGGGATAGCGCACGAGGCGGGAACGACCGAGTGGGACGCGTAGGAGGCCACGTGGCCGTAGTGATAGACGGGCTTGCCCCTCAGCGACATTCTCGTCGTGCCATCAAACAGCCCGCCGAGCACAGGCACCGTCCGCTCGCAAAGTTGCGAGCGTCCTGTTACGCAGTAATGACACTGACCGCAGGTCGGTGACCACGATAGAATGACGTGATCTCCGGGTTTCAGATGTTTCACGCCGGAACCCACCTCCTCGACCACTCCAGCTCCCTCATCCCCTAGAACAATCGGCATGGGAAAACCGGTCCAACTTCCATCTGCAGTGTGCAGACAGCTGTGACAGACACCGCTGGCGGCCATCCCAACGACAATCTCATCTTCCTGAGGCGGAGCAAGATCCAGATCCTCCACTTCTAACGGCTTACCAGGCTCAAATAGGACAGCAGCTTGCATAGTAACCTCCGTTTCTACTGGAACCTTTAGAATTCAGCTTCAAAAATTTGTTCATTTGTCATATTCCTTTTCACTGTAGGTGATTTTACTAACCTAAATAAGATTAAACAAAATTGTTAGCAATCAAAACCTATATTTAAGTTTTTAACTTAAGTACAGGCTAAGTAAAAAAACTGATTAGGTAGCGAGATAATAAAAAATGGCACAATGGATAGCATTTTGATCAGACACGCCAGATTATTAATTATTTAGCGGCATCATCAGGTATTTTGGATTTAGATTCACCCGAATGCCTATACTTTTTGCACTGTTGTTTCTTCATCTTGTGAGGCCAAGATCTGTTCCTATACTTATCAAGCAATCCTTCCTCCTCACAATAAGTTAGGATTTTATGATAGCTCAGATCTATCCTCTTGCCAAGCCCTGAAGACTGTTCTGAGTCTCTGCCAAACAGTTTTAGGTTCACTTAGGTCTTCAATTTGCAACTGAGCTTGTTCTGATTGCTTAGTCAACATGGCTTGTAACTGCATTGAATGGTCCATGTTTATTAGACAAAAACCTGAAAAAACTTGTAAATCTGATACCATTAAAACGGTTCGCACAAAATCACACGAGATTCTACTCTAACACAGAAACAAGATAAAGGAGATTCAATCATGTTCAAAAGGTTGATTTTAGTTGCTATTTTTGCTCTATGCCTTATGCTCATTTCGACTCAAATTGTCGGTTTCGCTGAGGCCCAAGGTTTAAAGGATTCTGCCGTCGCCGCGTGGTCTTTTGAGGGAAACTTCAAAGACATGACTGATAACGGCAATGATGGCAAGAAATTAGGTAAAACGACTTTTGTTGTGGGTAAATTTGGCAAAGCGATTAGCCTGTCTGGCAAGGGTGATGGTGTGATTACGCCTAAACTCGTTTCGATGAATGAAGTGACAGTCGCACACTGGTCAAAATGTACGGGTCGAATTGGTGCTTGGCGGGTCTGGATTAATGTGGATGGCTGGCAAAAAGGAGCTGTTCATCACCAGCTATATCCTGGCAACCAAATTGGGTGGTCCATCCACACTAACACACCAACTGATGTCCAAGCTAAGTTACTGATTGACGATAAGCAGAAGAACAAATGGAATCACATTGCCGTTGTCTACAGTGCTTCCCAGAAAACCGTTAAATTTTATATTAATGGTGAATTGAACAGCGAAGGCAAGTATACATCAGTTGGCCCAGCTATACTGGGGCCTGCCCGAATTGGTTCCTGGAATGGTGGTGGGCGTGACTACCAAGGGGAAATTGACGAGTTTGCCATTTTTAATACCACTTTATCGGCGACCCATATCAAATCTTTAGCTACTAAGAGTCTAGCGACTATCCTAAGCGGCGATACCAGTGTAGAAGCAACGGGTAAACTGACCACGGTTTGGGCTAAAATCCGAGCTTGCCATTAACATTAGCAGTTAAAACTAAAATACAACTTGAGGTAAGTATTCCATAGATTTTATCGTTGTTTCTACCATAGTGTCTGCCACAGAATTTCCTCAGAAAACCACCGTCATGTAACCATTGTGTGACACTTTCATCTGGTCAAGTAGGCCAACAGTTATTTTGTCTGGTTTAAATCCAAACTAAATCTGGGTCAGGACAAGTCAAATTTGATTTCTTATCTTTGCCCATGTTGTTGTGACCTTACCACGCAGGTCTATGGAGAACACCTCAAACGTGCCTCGTTCCATGTGCCAAACGATATCGTCTTTCGTCAGAGCGGAGGGAAAAATACGGATCTCGTCGAGGACGCCTTGGAATTGTCTCTGCCCATTGGGCGAATTCCCTATATGTATGACAAGGTCGGTTGTGTCGATGGAGGCTCCCGGTTGCGCTCTTTTTCCAACTTCATCTCTATTCACGTAAATGTGAATTTTTTACCGTCAAAAGCTGCTGCCAAGTGATACCATGTCTTAAGTTTAAGAGGAAAATAGGAATCGCAGGAGCCGCCGATGCAAAACCGTAACGAGTATCCTGCATTACGGTCGAAAAGGAAATCATACCCATGTGAACCGCCGTTCGTATTCGATTTAATGATGATTCTTGGCCAAGACGGGTGCCCTTTTTCTCCTTTGATGAAAGCCCACGCCATTAACGTGCCCCCCGAGCAGGCGGAGTTCCGGGGCATCATCAACTTCGACAAAATCGTCTTCACCATCAAATTCCAATGCCTGGCCAAATTTCCCCCCTACCCATTTCGCTCCGCCTACCTTGCCATCAAACCCGTTTTCAGACAGGTCACGGGCGACTTTCCCCTGACCGTCATCGAACGAGAGTGCCAAGACTGGCTTAACATCTTGCCCGTATCCGATCAAAGGCCCAATGAGAAACATCAGCGTTAAAAGAGACATCCGAGTAATCCTCATGATTGTTACCTCCAGAATTAAAACTCAAATCGATCTTGTCAATAATCGTTTCGATAGAACCATGTTGGACTGAGTTCTCTGCCAAAAAAGGATTTGGCTCAAAATCAGTTGACAGACTTATAGCACTATAGCAAACATTGCACAATCTAACAATTGTGCTTAAATTATAACTTAAATACAATCCTGATTATCGGATAGATACCACAAGATCAAAAACAAACGCTTATATGCGAAAAATGAATACTAAATGTCTGTCTTTGTTGGATTGGTCGGTATGTGGGTTGGTGGATATGAAACCAAGAACAGAAGGTCAAAAAACTAATCAAACAATCACAGGACGAGGATCCTAATGTTCGTTCAAATGTGGCATTTGCATTAAGTTCTATAGGAGAAGGTGCAAAGGATGCTGTGCCTGCTTTGAGACAACTATTACAGGACAAGGAGAATATGTTCGTCGTATTACGACAGGGGGCATTAAAGAGGATAGGTGGTGCACCTTGAAGTACTTAATGCATTGCAAAAACAAAAGATTGAAAGATTAATCGGGGAGTTGAAGGATCAGGATATGGATGTCCGTAATTCTGCGGCAGAGGCATTAGGGCAGATGGGAAAGGATGTGGTACCTGCTCTGATACTCGGATCAAACTCCAGCCTAGCGCCAAAGCCCCGGAGCGCTGTGGTTCCGTCGTAGTGCAGCTCCAGGGTCGTCTGCCCGTTGGCCGCGACATCCTTCCCCTTCAGGCCCTGGTTGCCGGAGCCAGACCTAGTTCCTATCGATCCTCAGGAACTAACGACCGATCCTGCGGGTAGTACCCGATTACCTGGCGGCCATGTTCCAGATCAGAGAGTGGCCAGTTGCTGTCCGAGACCCCGAAGACAACCGCAAAGGTTACGCTGGAGTGTACCAGGGCCTGCTCGAAGACCCGCAGACAGTCGCCGTGTGGCCTTAGATGGAGAGAGTGTTCGGGGGCTGGTCTCGGGCTAGATTAAAGCTACCAATGCGGACGCAGACACAACCCATGTCGTGCTCACGAGCATACGAATAGGCGATCG
>DTUY01000364.1:0-10391 GCA_012963885.1 Candidatus Poribacteria bacterium
GATAATTTTCCAGCGCAAAAGAACAACTTCCCAAACAGTGTAACACATAACATATTTTTTCCAAGGCCGCCATGTCCCCACCTTCATACCTCATCAATTCCCAAATAGCCCTAAGGCTCAAAGCACTATCGAGTACGTATAACTCATCCACCCCCAGAGCAGCCATAGGTTGACCAATCTCAAGCGCCACCGGACGGCGCTTCAACTCTATCGCCAACCCCGCATACGGCCGTGCCTTCCAATAGGCCCGCAGGATGCCACTCGGCTGTGGAACCCCGTTACCTCCCTCATCCCATGTAAGTGTCAAGTGCTCACGGCTGCCACGTACCCAGTAGAGCGCATCAAAACAATCCAGATAAACCTCCCGATCCCCATCGTAAACGAAGACCCCTCCACTTTTGGAAAGCTTAATGATAGGTTTGTTTTCCGCATCGAGCAGTGTTATCAGGTTGTCTGTCGGCGCCGTAAGCCATTCCTTGACTTCTAAAATCTGCCAAAGCGCCACCGTCCATGTTCTGCCACTCATCAAGCCACCCAACTCAATCCTCAGTGATGCCTCACAGGCTACCTCTGCAAACCAAGCTGCCTTGCCCGAAATTGCCGGCTTGCGCAAATTCAATTCCTTGCCCGCGGCAACAGCAACCCTTCCTGATGTATAATCAGGCTGACCAATTACTCCATCGAACGAATGATACAAAAGAACTTTAGGAGATGCCCATAGTGAACTAGCTAGAAACAAGCTAAGAAACAGAAAATTTGTCTTCATTGCTAAAATCCTAAATATTCTGACTTACCCCCAGTTTTTGGTAGGGGCATGGGTATTTCAATCAACCATTGCTTCCAACCTTACAACTAAACAAATAATGACTGGAACCCCATATCCAATGTCCAAATTATTCTTCCTCTGGTATCATAGGAATCACAACTTCTGAATCTTGACTCAAATGATAAGGTATCCATGGTCTCAGGGGTAAAGGGATTGGGTTACCCATTGGTGAGCGTGTCTATCTCTTCAGAAGTAGCATCCATTGCATAAGGCCATTGCGAAAAAGTCACCATGATACTTATCCTCCTTCATATTGCTAAAAAGCAATGATCACATAGCAACCAATCCCATATAAAGAGAGCAAAAGAACATACATTTTAAATTATAGGAAAGCTATTGAATGGTGACAAAACTGATAGAACAAAGAAACTGGCAAATCCCACAACTCGCTCTACGTGATTTTCTAGAATTCGGAGCAGAAGCAACTAAAAGAACGTTTGAATGAACTGAGCATCTTACGACACCAGCACACCTGTAGATCTGAATAAATTCAGGGAATTATTACGTTTAGTCTCAACATATTTAATGTGGCTGTAGATATAAGTTACCATAAACCGTTTCGCACTGATCACGTAGTTGCGCATCGCTGTAGACCGACTCAAAGCGATCAGCTGCAAAGGCTGATAACACACCAAAATAATCCTGACCGGAGATAAGATCAGCCACCATCCGCCCAATCGCGGGGGAACTCTGTATTCCCCCAACCTGACAACCCGTAGCGATAATGAGCCCTTTAACTTCAGTCACTGTAGAGACGAGGTATTTGGCATCCGGCGTTATCGTGGGCAAACCGCGACGTTCTTGAACAACAGCGGCCTGTCGCAACGTGGGGAAATAGGTGGTCGCTGCATTGTGTAAGCGGCTATAGTAAATTAAATCAGGTTCTAGCGCTGCTATTTCAAAACGGTCGGGGAATTCGTCCATATCAAAACTAACAGGCCGATAACCATACCCACCGACCAGTAGGCCGCCAGCTTCAGGACGCACATAAATCTGTGGCTCAATGAGGCGCACAATCGGCTGCCGAGGCGCAACATCCTCGAGAGGTGCTGTCACATAGGCTTGATGGCGCACAGGCACAACTTGCATATCTAATCCAAATCGCTGAGCCAATTGCCGAGTCCAGGCACCCGCAGCTACCACAATCTGCTTTGTTTGGATCTTGCCGCGGTTTGTGTAGACAGCCTTGACTTGCCCTTCTGTAACCTCAATATTGGCAACTTTTGTATGCGTCTGAATGGTTACGCCTAAGTCTCGCGCCGCTGAGGCATAACCAATGGCAACTGACTTCGGTTCAACATAGCCATCACGGGCAATAAAGATAATGCCTTTGGCATCGGGGACATCCAGGGTCGGCACTAATTCTTTGGCCTCTTCTGGTGTAAGGAATTTCAGCTCATGTCCTAGCTGGTCTGCTGCTACTTGGTGTGCTTCAAGCTCTGGTAGATAGGCTTCAGTCAACGCAATACGCAAGCTTCCATGTTGATTAAAATGAATCGGATATCCTGTCCTGTCTGCAAAATTTTCCAGAAAGTCCAAGCAATAGGTCGTTAACGGCAACCGATCTGGCGACACTGACAGGTAAGCTGTTTGTCCTGCCGCAAACGGGGTTGTCCCGCTGGCCAACGGCCCACGATCTAGCAGTACAATGTCTTGATGACCATCCTTAGCTAACTGAAAGGCGGCGCTCGCACCTAGGACGCCGCCGCCAATGATGATGATATTCGCTGAGGCAGGAAACATAAAAATCCTCTTGAAACAAAGATTTTGACCAAATTCTAGGGTCGCGTTAAACTTGATAATGATTAATTGTGAAAACGGACGAAATCCTAAATTGTCCCAATATGGTTTTCTAAACTATCCAAGCCAACAAATTTGACTGAGCTGGATCTATGCCATACCAAGCAACTTAGCAACCTTACTCCGCAATCTGAGTCCAACCAGTTCCTTGACGAATTGCCTCAATTGCCACTTGATAACGCCAACCATCCCGAAAAGTCAAATAATGCTGATAAGGTTGATGGCAAATATCTGCGATGAAATCGATTACCAACGCCACCCATATGTTCTGAATAATGTCACCAACCTGAGGAAGCGCTTCAATCAGTTCTTCTGGTGTTGGTAAGGAATTGGTCTGAGAATTTACAGTTTTGGAAAGTGAAAGCGATAACATCCCTCGTCCTACCAAGGTTCCCTGATCTCCGTAGAAATACCAGCCGTTAGTTTCAACTGGTTCAGCAATCCCACCTGTGACCCGCATCATGACAGGAACAAAACTCTCTCCTTTAGATTCAAGTAAACTTAATTCAAATAGGGCTGAGAAGGAACCTTCCCCATCGCAAGTTCGCCATTCCATATTGGCTGCTTCTTGGGAGCTGATTTTGGTATCTCTGAATTGGCGGAAGTCATGCACATTGGGTAAGACAGGTGCTTGTTCTCGCCCTCGTTGGGCTTGTCCAACGACCGAAACCAGTTTTCTACCTGTCATTCTTTCCAGCATTCCTAGCCAGTGTGGTAATCCGTTGTTGAGCATCCCACCACCGTGAGATAGTGAGTTCATCCAACTCCAAGACTTCAGTTCTTTAGATGCTGGATGGGAAAAGGTCACATCAATCTGCTTCAAATTACCGATCGATTGGTTGCTTAACAACTGATGCGCCCAAGTTACACTAGGGTGATAGCAATGGGTGGCTGCATAAGCATGTTTGATGCCTGCTTGGTCAACCAAACGGTAAAAGCGTTCGGCTTCTGTTGCTGTGTTGGCCAACGGTTTGTCACATAAAAGGTGTGCTCCTAATTGGACGGCAAGCTCAATCACTGGGGTTCTCAAAATAGCGGGTGTGGCCAAGGCAACAATATCGGGTTTAACCTCCATAAGAGTCTGTCGCCAATCGGTTGAAGCTATTGCTATACCTAAGTTAGATGCAACTTTACCAACAATTTCTTGTCTTCGAGCGCAAATGGCAACTACCTCCACACCACAGTGTTGCAGGGCCTTGGTATGCCCCTCACCAGCCCAACCAGCTCCCACGACAACAGCCTTCAAGTCTTGAGGATCCATATTATTAATCTCTATTTTAATTCAAGTAATTCCTAGAATCGATTCGCTAAATCCACAACCCCAACGATTGTGGTACAATTCGAAGATATCGAAGAATCATATTATAGTAGTGACGAGAAATAGTGTCAATTACCTGAAGCTAGAAAAAATCTATCTACCAGCCAATATGGTAAGTTCGGCTTCTCCATCTAATATCACTAAAGATCACTCAACCCACTGAATTAGGGAAAAGAATCTCATCACAAAGAATAGAAGTGGAATTGATTGGAGCAAATGTGTCCAAAGTTTATGCTACTGTGATATATCCCAACTTTGATCCTCTATAGAGATCGATAGTTGATCTGTCAAGGCTGACGAGAGTGGCAGACAGAGCAAACTTATTTCTGTTTTAGATCTGACCAAGTACGGTTATCTTATCAGCAGAATCTACCGCCAACCACGCTCCGTTGTGTAAACGCTGGATCTCCTTTTTCGAGAGGGCGACTTCAAACATGACCACCTAATCTATGATGCCATCGAAACAGTCACCACCAGGTGCATGAGCACCAATCCGAGAAGTACGGGAGTTGATCTTCCTGCCTTTCCAATCATCTTGCCTTGGAACTTGTTGCCAGACACATCAGTAGCTTGATTCCCTTTTCCCCCATCAAACTGCCAAAAGCCGATTAGTTTTTGGTCGATCTGTACTGTAGCAATCATTACCAATGACCAATAGAACGCAATTGTCAGCATATATTCAGATCTCATATCCTCGTCAGTCTCAACCTAGAAAGAACTCGCTTTCTTGTCAATAGCCGAGTTGATTTCATACATTATCTGGCATTTATCATCATACAGTGTCATTTGAATTCAACTATCAAATGCAACCCAAACAAGCAAATGAGGTGTACACTTGAGATACCATAACCAACTCATGTTTGAGCAAAAATACGGAATTTATCTGATGCTTAAGCAAGAATAAGGGGAATCAAGGAAAAGATATGTTATGTGTTACACTGTTTGGGAAGTTGTTCTTTTGCGCTGGAAAATTATCCGACGCTTTGTATCTACCGCCGTGGCTATTTCCTCTGCTGTGGGCATTGAGCCAACTTCCGGTATTCGCAGTGAGCGATTCTAAGCGTTCCACGAAATAACGCGGTGTCTGGCCTCGGCTACCAGCGGTGAAAAGTACACTGGGATGCTTGGCGATGACATTGTGACCTGTGGGACATTCCAGATTTGGCCACCATCTACGATCAACGCGGAAGGTCGCTACTGAGATGTTCCATCGAGAAGCTGTCGCCGCCGCCGCGTGACACGAGCAAAACGATGTCGCTCTTGTTCTCACGACTCAAGGTGGCGGTGACGAACATCGTTCCTTGTTTGTCGAAGGCCATTCCGGCGGCAGGTCCAATCTGCCAGCCAAGCCACTAGCGGGCCACCTGACCAGCCAGAGGCATTCGTTTCCAACCAATGCGGTCGTCGGGCGCGACGATGAGCATCTCAGCCGTCGATTCGTTTCCGGCCGAATACAAGATATACGGTACGCCGCGGGGATCGACGGCAATGCAGCCACATTTGTAACTTAGCGATCCCTTGGATCGACCTCCGGCGGCAATGAAGTCCATCGTGGCGACTTGCGACAATGTGGCTGCATTAACAAGAGAAATTTTGTTTTGAGAAGTTTAACTCGAAACGGCTTCTTCAACTTCAACCGCAATCGAGAACCATCTGTAAAGCGCCGGAATTACTAGCAATGTCAAAATCGTAGAAGTGACCAAGCCACCGATGACGACAGTTGCTAACGGACGCTGAACTTCACTACCCGTGCCACCTGAGAACAGCAACGGAATCAGCCCCAACGCCGTGGTGAGAGCGGTCATCAACACCGGTCGGAGACGGAGGCATGCACCTTCTACAGACGCTTTATCCACCGGAACACCATCGCGTACGAGTTGATTGAGATAGGTGACCAGCACCATGCCGTTCTCCAAGGCGATGCCAAACAGGGCTATGAATCCGACTGAAGCGGGCACGGAGAGATTCTGTCCCGTCAGCCAGAGCCCAACAACACCACCGACCAGCGCCAGCGGAATGTTGAGGATAATCAGCAGCGCATTCTTCAGGGAGTTAAAACTCGAAAACAGCAGCAAGAAGACGATGAGCAGTGTAATCGGTATAACGAAGGACAGGCGCTTGTTCGCTTCTTGTTGAAGTTCAAATTGCCCACCCCAATTGAGCAGGTATCCAGGCGGGAACTGAACTTTTGTGTCGATGGCTTTTTGCGCCTCTTCGACGAAGGAGCCGATATCCCTGCCGCGAACATTCGTTTGCACTGTGATGAACCGTTGGTTATCCTCCCGCGTAATTTGGCGCGGACCGACAATCTCTTCGATTATGGTCAATTCATCAAGCGGCACTTTCGCGCCGTCAGGAGCGGTAATCAGGATATTACGAATGACTTCTGGGCTGCGACGGCTTTCGAGCGCATAGCGAACCAGAATATCGAAACGGCGATCGCCTTCAAAGATCTGTCCCGCTTCCTCTCCGCCGACAGCGGTTTGAATGACGTGCTGCACATCTTCGACGTTGATACCGTAACGGGCAATTGCCGCATGGTCAATAGTGATGCGGAGTTGCGGTGTTCCGGTAACCTGATCTTTCTGCACATCCGCAGCGCCTTCGATTGTGCGAATAACGGCTTCGACTTCGGCGGCTTTCTCTTTGAGTACTTCCATGTCCGCACCGAAAATCTTGATTGCCAATTCCGCTTTGACGCCGGTGAGAAGTTCATCGACGGCAACGGCAATGGGTTGACTGAAATTCAACTGCACGCCGGGAAAGTCCTCGAAGGCGTGACTCATCTTGGCGTAAAGCTCGTCGAGCGTTTTCGCCGAGGTCCATTCGTCCTGTGGTTTGAGCTGGACGAAGATCTCCGCGTTGTTCACCGGATCGGCGTGCGCCCCGATTTCCCCACGTCCCACACGAGAGACCACTTGGACAACCTCTGGAAATTGCGCCATCATATCGCGCTCGACAAGCAGAATCGTATCACGGGAATCCTCTAAGGAGATCGACGGCGCCATCGTGGCACGAATCAGCAGGTCGCCCTCGTTGAGACGGGGAACGAACTCCGAGCCAAGAAACGAAAATATAACTGCACCGACGACGAGCATCAGTACTGCCAACCCCACCGCCAATAGACGAAAACTCACAAAAAAGCTCACAACAGGTTGATATGGAATCAGCAAAATCTGAACGATTCGGCTTTCATTCCTGCCGACCTCTTCGTCATAGCTAAGCCGTGGTCGTCGCATGAGAAATGACGATGCAACGGGGGCAAGCAAGATGGCAAAAATCAATGACCCGCCCATCGCCAGTGCGACGGTGTAAGCGAGCGGGCGGAAGGTTTTGCCTTCAACGCCTTGCAGGGTAAACAACGGCAGAAAGACAATGATAATAATGGAGATGGCAAAGACTATCGGACGTGCGACTTCGGTGCAAGCGCGAGTGACAACATGGAGACGTAACTCCGATGAGTCCGACATCCGCAGGTGCCGATCGACGTTTTCCACCATCACGATCGTACCGTCCACCATCATGCCGATGGCAATTGCAAGTCCACCGAGCGACATCAGATTCGCCGAAATACCGAAAGCGTTCATCAGAATGAAGGCGAAGAAGATTGAAAACGGGATGGCACTTGCGACAACGACGCTCGGTCTTAAGCCCCCCATGAAAACCAACAGCACTATGGCAACAAGGATAATCCCCTGAATCAGCGCATCAGTAACCGTCTTGATGCATCTGGAAACCAGCGTCCCCTGATCATAGTACGTTTTGACCTTGACTCCGGGCGGAAGCAGCTTGTTGATTTCTTCCATCCGCGCTTTCGCAGCACGAATCACTGTCGAGGTGTTTTCACCAATCAGTTTCAATACCATGCCGACAACGGTTTCACCCTGGCCGTTGATAGTTGTCAATCCGCGTCGGATTTCTCCGCCAATCGTGACATCGGCAACCTGACTGAGATATACCGGCGTCCCATCTTTAGACTTCAGGACAATTCGCTCGAGATCGCTGATCTTCTCAGCAAGCCCGATTGAGCGAACAATATACTCCTCTGAATTCTTAACAATGAACTGCGCCCCAACGTTAGAATTATTCGCCTTGACCGTTTCGATGATTTCGTTGAGCGTCAAGTCGTATCGCAGGATATCTTCGGGACGAACGAGGATATGGAATTGTTTTACCTCTCCGCCAATGGAGAGAACTTCCGTAACACCGGGGACGGTTTGAAGATTGAATTTGATGAGCCAATCCTGTATCGTCCGCAATTCAAACAAATCATAAGCCCCGTCTGAGTCCTCTACAAAGTAAAAGAGGATCTGTCCAAGCCCGGTCGTGATGGGCCCCATCTCCGGATCTCCAAAGCCTTCGGGGATTTCCTCACGGGCGAGTTGGAGCCGTTCACCCACCAACTGCCGGGCGAAGTAGATGTCCGTGCCCTCCTCAAAGTAGATATTTACCACCGACAGTCCGAAGTTGGACACCGAACGAATCCCCTTGAGGTTAGGAAGCCCGTTCATGGTAACCTCAACCGGGTAAGTGACATACCGCTCAACTTCCTCTGGCGCAAGACCTTCTGTGAGTGTGAAGACCTGAACGAGCGCAGGCGTCACATCAGGAAAGGCATCGACAGGTAGTTGACGGGAACTATAGTAGCCCGCCGCTATGACCAATATCCCGATGACGACGATTAGTAGGCGGCTACGCAGGACGAATTCGATTATCTTCTGCATGTATTTCTCCTTATTTAGTGAGCGTGTCCGTCACCAAAAGCCCCTTTGCCCAATTCGGCTTTTAGCGTAAATGCGCCTTTCGTTACATACTGTTGCCCCGGTTGCAATCCCTTTATCACCTCGGCATATAATTCGGTACTCCGTCCAAGCATGACAGGTTTCGGTTCAAAGCCTTCATCCGTCTTAATAAAAACGGAAAGCCGATCTTCGACCGTCTGAAGGGCTACCTTGGGAACAAGCAACGGAACCTCGATTTCATCGACCACAATTCTCGCCGTGACGAACAGTCCCGGACGCCAGTTACCATCGGTGTTTAGGAGAACAACTCGCGCCTGCGCGGTTCGGGTGTGCTCATCAATCCGCGGACTCACCCAAGCAATTTTTCCCTTTGCCATGGAAATACTGTGTCCAGCGGAAAGCACAACAGGGAGACCCTTATGCACAACGGGTAGGTCTTTCTGGTAAACCCTGACATTAACCCAAACTGAACTGAGGTCTGCGACCACAAAGACTTCGGTATCGTCTTTCAAGGCTTCGCCGAGGACAATATGCTTTTCGACAATGACACCATCAAACGGCGCACGCATCTCGTAGCGGATCACCTCCGCGTGGTCACCTTGGGTATTTTTCGCCAACACATCAATCTGATCTTCGCTCAAACCAAAAATATGGAGTTTCCATTCGGCAGCACGAAGCGATGAATACGCCACTTCAAGCGCCTGCCGTGCGACCTTTAGGTCTTGCTCGACCACACGGACTTCCATCTCCGCTACCTGCACGACGCTTTCAGCAGCGCTCACCGCACTTGTGGCAGACTTCACCGCACCTCTGGCGGACTGGACCAACTGTTCGGCTCCTTTGGCATCACGCGCTGCTGCAGCGACAGCATGTTTCTTCTCCATCAAAGCCAGACGATTCTGAAATTCAAGTTCTTCGGTGATGGCTTCAAACTCCACTCTCGCGATGGTGTAACCTTTCTGTGCCTCAAGGTAGTCCCACTCACTGGAGATCTGCTTCTCACGAAGCGTTTTTTCCCGCTCGTAGGCCGCTTGGGCGAAATTCAGCTCAGCATACGCTTTGAGGGTGCGTTGTCGATTCTCACCAATCGGTTTACCCTTGAAGGTATCGGTAATTTCGTCTATTGTCACGTTTTCCGCAACCCGTTTAAGGAGTTCACTTGTATTGTCGTGTATTGTTTCTTGCCACTCAAAGCCGGCCTCTGCGATTTCAACTGCCGCGTCCTTCACATCAACGGTCGTCTTTGCCATTGTGACATTGGTCACAGCAAGGTCGTAGTCGTTTTTGGCAACATCAACCTGCGTCTTGGCAACATTGTGCCGTGCTTTAGCGACATCAAGTTTGGTTACCGTCAGACCAATGGTTAGTTTGGCAACATCGAGAGCCGCTTTCGTATCGAGATATGCGATCTGCGCTTCGCCCATTTCGGGGCTATCGAGAATCGCCAAAATCTCCCCAGCGTGAACATGGTCGCCGAGTGTTTTTCTCACTTCGTTTACAACACCCGGCACACGCGGTGTGATATGCGCAATGCGGTCTTCGTTGACGGTGACTTCTCCGGGCAGGCTGACATCCACTAGGAGTTTCCCTGCCCCCGCCTTAGCTATTTCGATGCCGAACTTTTTTATGTCGGCGTCTGAGAGCTTGATCACATCTTCATGGTCAGCGTGGTCGCTATCTCCTTGAGCAACATCTTCATGGTCAG
>DTUY01000364.1:10401-16081 GCA_012963885.1 Candidatus Poribacteria bacterium
ACATCTTCATGGTCAGCGTGGTCGCTATCTCCTTGAGCAACATCTTCATGGTCAGCGTGGTCGCTATCTCCTTGAGCAACGAGGTCGTTTGTTGCAGTCAACCACACGGTGAAAAGTCCAAGGACGGCTAAAGTGATAAGGATGAGCGTTTTTTGGTTTTTCAGGCTCTGAGTTGGCATCAAATTGTCTCCTTTTAAAACATTCAGTGTCAGCGAGAGGTAGATATCCGTGTGAGCGCGTCCAGTTTCTCCATCGCATACTCACACACTCGCTCGTCAATTAAGTGGTTCACCAATCAACCGCTCCACATAGGCAACGGCTTTGTGATATTCCACCAAAGCATCGATGTACGAGCCTCTCACTTCAAAGAGGGTCCGCTGGGCATCAAGCATCTCCAAAAAGCCGAATTTACCAATACGGTAGCCTTCGGTTGCGGCATCAAGAGCGCTTTGAGCACCGGGTAGCACGTCATTTTTCAAAGCGGTGACGGTCCCCCAAGCGGCGGAGAGGACTTGATACGTGGTGGCAAGCGCCGTGCGAACAAAAACTTCAGTGGATTTACGTTCCTCAAAAGCCTTTGCGAGGTTGTATTCGGCTTCACGGATTGCGCCTTGATTCCGATCAAAGAATGAAAGAGGAATGGATATCCCAAAGATGAGTGAGACGTCACCAATCTCGCTGAGGTGCTTCATTCCACCCCCGATAGACAGGTCCGGGATGCGCCCTGACTTTTCCAGCTTGATCGCCGCACGACGTTGCGCCATCTCCACCACCCAACGGGCAATATCCGGGTTTTGTGAAACCCGATTGGCTAACTGCTCGGCGGTTGGAATGGGCTTGGTCATTTCAAACTGACCTTCCACTCTTTCAAATGCAGGCAATGTGCTACTCCAAGTGGCAGCCAACGCTTTACGGTCCGCCTCAAGCACACGTTTGGATCGTTCCAGTCCAATTCGACTGGTGGAGAGCTCAACCTGCGCTCTGGCCTGCTCAACAGGGGAGACCTTTCCCGCTTCGACCTGCGCTTTGACAACATTACAAACCTGTTCCGCCAGACGAACCAATTCCTCGTTCAAAGCGACGGTTTCTTGCGCAGCAAGCACATCAATGAAGGCTTGTGCCGTCTGGGTCAGCACGTCGAGGCGTGCGGTTTCGTAATCCCAACCCGCGAGCTCCGTCTCAAGGGCGGCAACCTGTCTTCGTCTGCCTAGCTTACCGCCAAGTTCAATCAGGTAACTGAGTTGAACTGCCGTTTCAATTGCACCGAAACCACTAAGGTCTCCCGAACCACCAAATTCCTCAATTTCGGCTTCTAACTCTGGATTCGGGCGAAGTCCAGCTTGGAGTGTTCTTGCTTCTCCGACGCGAACATCCCAAGAGAAGGCTCTCAGATCCGGATTGTGCATCAGCGCCAGCGCGAGGGCTTGGCGTAGATTGATTGTCCCCGTCAGCTCTTGGAGTGCGGTTGGTTCTTCTACCTCTGAGGTTGCAATTGGGGGTTTTGAGGTTGTTAAATCTCTGCCCAAAGGGAGCGGTTGTTGCCAAGCTAAATCCACTTGACGACTACCGCAGCCGATGAGGAAAATCAATAACGCGATGCCAAGAGGCACGATTGGGTTTTGTCGCATAGGATCCTCCGAAATATGCTACAAGTAATCTATATCAGGACCTTCGCTAAGAACTTGTTTAGTAGAAAGTTGATGTTGAAAGTGTTCCACGTCAGAACGATTAGAAACTAGAATAAGGAATCAATCTAAAATGGAACCTAGAAATTATGACACCGAGCTGACAAATAAACAATAGCAATTCATTCAGCCATATCTACCTCGACCCTCAACTGGTGGAGCGCACTTTCCACTTATGAATTACTTTCGGAAGTTTTCTTTTTTGGTGGAACACCAAAAGCTATGGGCTGACAGCGGTTATGGGGCAATCTCGGTTTATGGTTGTGCTATTGGTTTCAAGTGGAACTTCCATGTTTGGCAATAACTGTATGATCCCCTCACAAGAGGACCGCCGTCGGCATGCTAGCGTTTTTTGATCAGCTTCTGCATGGAACGGAGTTCTTTGGAGGAATCCATATGCATACCGAACTCAGCATAGGAAACCTCTGCTACGTAGATATCATCATTGGAATCAGTGGCTATTGCGTGTGGCGCATAGAACCTGCCGGGTTCGTCACCGAAGGCTTCCTCGCTGAGCCTGGCTAGTGTGTTACCTTTCACATCCAGTATGGATACACGAGGACCCAATCGTCCCGCCACCTTATAGGCTTCGCTGCCGCCCGCGTAATACTCTCCTATATAAACCAGACCTTTTGAGACATGTACCGCTGCCGTCCTAGAGAGATCAACCCATCTTGCCTCCAGCTTGCCGGCAGGGTTGAACACTTGAACACGCCGGTTCTCACGGTCACCGATATATATGTAGCCGTCCTCGTCCACGTCGATATCATGAACAAGGTTAAAATTCCCCGGTTCGGTGCCCGCCTCACCCCAAGAACTCAGTAACTGCTTCCCATCTGGCGAGAATCTATGGACACGGGCATTCCCATAGCCATCAGCTACCAGAATATCGCCGTTGCGGGGGTCGATAGCCACTCGGGTAGGGCTACAGAAAGGCTTGCCGCTCATGGCAGGTGCGTGTTGATTCCTTTCATTGAGAGTCATCAGTAGCTTGCCCTCCGGTGTAAAATGGCGTATGGAGTGATCTTGATTGTCAACACACCAGACGGTGTCGTCGGGAGCGATGGTCACCGCATGGGGGTTGGTGAAAACACCGCCTTCACCCCAACTACGTAGCACGTTGCCTTCGGTGTCGAAGACTATCATAGGGTGATTACCCCGGTTGAATACATACACATTGTCCTTGGAGTCCACGTCCACAGAAGTAGCCTCCTTGTAGAACCAGCCTTCTGGGAGCTGGCCCCAATTCTCTCCTGACACTTCGTAGGTGTAGTCGCCGTTACCTAGTGTGACCATTGAACGCCCCCATCTGGAATTACCATAAACCTATCTTGCTTTTAAAATATTATCTGTTAACCTAATAGCTAATTCTTTAAATTGTTGGGATTCGTATTCTTTGACTGCTTTAAGTGTTTCAGATGTTCCCAGTTTCAAACTTTCTTCTGTAATTTGACACTCCCTTCTTTCTAAATTTATCCGCTTGAGGTTGATGTAGGCGTAGCTATATTTCTAAGTTTGCATCAGACAATTGGTTTTGTGTCTTTTAACTCCAATCTGGTAATCAGGTTTAACGACCAGATGAAGCATTCTATCACAATTGCCGTATCAGGGTAAAGAAACAGGTTCGATGACGCTAATTGGGTTTGACGAATCGAGCCGCTGGCTTGGAAAAGGTGAAGGCTTACCATGTAAGTCAGATTCTCAAAGAAAGGCGTTATCTTATCTTTAACCTCAGGCGCATCAAACTAGAAACCTTACACACTCGTCTGTTCGAAGGACTAAATATAACATGAGGAGTGCTAAGGGGTTGAAAGGTATTAAGGCGAAGAAGATCACTTGGCAGAAAGATGAAGCCAAGATAGTTCGGATTCCTGAGCAGTTCAAAATAACACCTGCTACTCGAGAAGTAATAGCGGCTACTGACGACGAATTTGGTGATATTGTTTCCCCTGAGCGGGAAGCTATCACCCAGGAGAATAAAGTTAAAGCATCTGATGCTTTATGGACACTTACGAGATGACGGTGGGTCAGTTTAAGAAGTTTCTAAAATCGTCTGACTATAAACCGGACACACCTATCAATTGGGAGAAAATTTATAAATATTCACCAAGTGACAAACACCCGATGATCTTTGTCACTTGGCACGATGCAACCGTTTACGCTAAATAGGCGGGGAAGAGATTTCCCACTGAAGCAGAATGAGCATTTTCAGCATGGGGTGGATGGCTGATAAAAAATATTATTGGGGATGATCAAAGTGCTGCCAGAGACTATGCCAATTATAAAGGAAAGGGTGGCAAGGATAAGTGGAAAAGTCCACTGCAGATAGTTTCAAACCAAATGGATATGGTTTGTTCAATATGGGGCGACGTTTGGGAATAAGGACCAACCGATGGGGATGTTGACTATCCCTACCAGTCAACATATCCCATACTCGAATTGCGTGGGTACCATCTATCATCGCCCATATAACCATTCATATCCCCTTAGCTGGACGCTAAGCCAATGTCAGGAAATCGGTACTTTAAAGAGATAGCTCTGGTGAGTACAGTAGTTTACTCTATAATTTATGGAGTGCTAGAGTACTTTGCTTTTCATAGTCCTAATTACAATGGGGCTTTAAAAATCTCCAAGTATTTCCCTAACATGTATTTCTACTGGACATTTATGCTTTTAACAGCAGTTGGAATTACTTTTGTTTTCTGTCGCAACTGGATTTCAGTTTTTTGGTCAATGTGGTTATTTCCCGTAATAGAGGATCTAGTTTTTTTTATCGCACTCGCGATACATCAGCATCGCTTCCCATTTCCCGTCTCAAATTGGTATGACGATGCTTTTTTGATCGCTAAGTTTACCCGCTTAGGCCAAGCAACTTTATTTTGGCCATTTGTTCCTCGTTTTTACTATATTCTACCCTTGATATATTTATTGGGACGCTTTATCCCCATTTTTGGTTCGAAAATGAAAAATTTCTTGAAGTAAAGGTTATTGACGTCAACGGGGCCTGACCAAAAGATGGCAGTGAATTTTAGAATGGGATAAGAATTTATACCACACGATTCCGATTACCTCATAAGGGATTAAAACTAGAAGACACCTATCATTCAAGTAGATAATATGTGAATTGAATTCCTTATGGTCGGACATTCAATAGTAAATTGCTTACTGAATAGGAGTTTTGATTTCCTTGATGAGTTTGTGGTCCTCTTTACCTTGATAGAAATCAATCGCTCTAATTTTCCACTCCCCACCTTTATCTTTGCGCAACGCTGCCAAATAGCCCGTGGCTCCACCCCAATCCTGCACCATTTTCCCACGAACTGTAGCATTCTTAGCCCTGGAGTCCATCCCAATTTTCTCAGCTAACCCTGGAATTGGATTTCGACCTATTTTTTTTTGTGTTTCTTCAAAAGATTCTTTTATCCCACTCCATTTTTCTGACATCATTAGGGCTCCCCAACCATGTCGTCCCATAAAGACATCAGGTTTTTCTAATCTTAGCCAATATTTCATAGCTTCGTCTACATCTTTGGATGAATGAGCAGCAGCGTGAGCTGAAAGCGTTTGACTGATTTTTTCAGCTTCGGCAACGAAGTCTACTTCTACTTGAATTATCTCTTCTTCAATAGCTTGCAATTGAGGTTTAGTGATAGATGGTTTATCATTATCAGTTTCGCAGCCAATAGTAAGCAGGAAACCGCAGCATATGATAATTGTGACCAGACGTAAACTTGAATTGATTATCATTTTCGACCTCCAATGGATAACTTCAAGCAGTGTAAAAACGTTTCATATAAAGCGTAGTCAATGAGTAAAAATTATACGACTAACGCAGGCGGTCAATTACTAAGCCTTAATTTTATGAAAAAACAGAAATATGTCAATATAATATTCTATATTAATATTGAATTTACTATTATTCGACATCAGAGTAACTAAGGGTTTAGCCCGTTTATAGTAGCAGTTAAGCCCAGTCCTTCAGAACCCCAAACTTA
>DTUY01000365.1:0-1405 GCA_012963885.1 Candidatus Poribacteria bacterium
CTAGGAGGTTTTCTCCAACATCTGTTTGCTTTGGAATAACATAAAAGTCCAGAAAATATTCGCTATTTTGGGATATAAAATACTGAATCACAAACCAGAAAATGTTTGATGAAATAATCTGCCTCATTTTTCATAAACCAGTGTAACTCCATCCATTTTTTAGATGCAAATATATTCATTCGCGAATATCATAGAGTTTCGACATACTAAAATTGGGGAGGTTTCATTTTATGCTTATTATCGATGGTCATCTGGATCTTTCTTGGAACGCGCTGCAGGGCAACCGGAACCTGCTTAATTCCGTCTACACTATTCGGACTCAGGAAAATAAAATACCCGGCAAAGGCCGGGCTCAGGGGACAGTTGCTTTCCCAGAGATGCATAAAGGACGAATTGGACTCAGTTTTGTGACGCTATTTGCCCGTTCAACAGGCCAGCCAACTCCGTACGTGGATTACGAATCAACGACCCAATCTTATGGGGTTGCCCGCGGTCAGCTATCCTATTATCGTGCTCTTGAAACAGAAGGCCATGTTCGTATTGTTACCAACCAAACTGAGTTGGATCAGCAAATAACCGAGTGGGAAGAGTGGGAGTCTGAAGTAGATCCCAATCATACACCGCCTTTAGGGTTTGTTCTTACCATGGAGGGGGCAGATCCAATTCTGACACCCGGTCAACTGGAAGAATGGAAAATGGATGGCCTGCGAATCCTAGGTCTGACCCACTACGGATTAGGAAGATACGCGGGTGGAACCGGAACGGAGGTGGGGTTGACTGATTTGGGACCTCCTTTACTAAAGGAAATGGAACGGTTGGGAATTTTACTGGATCTGACCCATAGCTCGGATCAGGCATTCTGGGAATCGCTGGAATACTATGAGGGGTTGGTGCTGGCCAGTCATAATAATTGTCGTGCTTTGGTTTCCCATCAACGACAATTTGATGATCAACAACTTCGGAAAATTTTCCAAAGGGACGGTGTTATTGGCTTAGCGTTCGATGCCTGGATGCTGAGTCCGGGCTGGACTATCGGTGAAAGTCAAAATGATTCAGTCACCTTGAACACGATTGTCGATCATATTGATTATATATGCCAATTGGCGGGAAACTGTCGTCATGCAGCAATTGGAACTGATCTGGATGGTGGATACGGCCGGGAACAATCGCCGTCAGATCTTGACACTATCGCTGATTTGCAAAAGCTGATTGGTCTGCTGGAGAAACGCAGCTACAATCATGATGATATTGTTGCTATTATGCACGGTAACTGGTTGAGGCTATTAAATCAGGCTTGGGGATAATCAATGAGACGAAAGTTTAGGGAAACTGGTTTTCGACGCGATTTTGTAATAATACACAGTACAATTGTTCCTCATAAATGGAGAATTTGATGGATACTTCT
>DTUY01000365.1:1505-4418 GCA_012963885.1 Candidatus Poribacteria bacterium
CCAGGTCTCGGGTTCGATTATCAATATCGCCAGTATGTATGGTGTTGTCGCCAGCTATCCAGATGCCTACGATGAATTGCCGGTTAACAGCCCTCCCGATTACCATGCTTTGAAAGGTAGCTTAGTCCATTTAACGCGCCACCTTGCTGTCTATTGGGCCAAATACAACATTCGGGTCAATGCAATTTCACCGGGGCCATTTCCCAAACCGCAGGTTCGCCAGAATATTGCCGGTTTCATCCCTCGTTTGGAAGAGAAAGTACCGCTAGGCCGCATGGGGAATCCAGAGGAATTGAAGGGCGCCGTGATATTGCTAGCCAGTGACGCAGGCAGTTATATTACTGGTCAGAATTTGTTAATTGATGGCGGATGGACGGCTTGGTAAGCTTATGCATTAGGTGCTGCGTCCTTCAGCTTGATACTTTTCAAGCAAGTGAGTAAGCTTTTGTACAACTTCTGGATGATCATCCCACAGATTGTGACGTTCGGCCGGATCATCCCACAGATGATACAATTGTCCGGGGCTATCAGGATCAGGAGCATTACCTCGGGGTGGGGGCCAACCGCCGGATCCTTGTGTTCCCAAAATCAATTTCCATTCTTGATGACGAAGTGAAAAGACGCCAAAAACCGAATGATGTATTACTGACTGACGTATCGGCGTGTTATTATCACTTCCTGTTAAAGTAGGTAAAAGTTGTAACTATCTTTGGCTGTGTGTTCTGGAAGATCCGTGCCGATAATAGCTGCGCAAGTTGCCATTAAATCGGTTAAGCAAATGAGTTGATCCGTAGAGGTTCCTGGCTTAATAACACTAGGCCATCTGGCGATGCAAGGTTCGCGATGCCCACCTTCCCAGATGTGCGCTTTGTAACCGCGCCAGTGACCACAAGATTTGTGATCATACAGATGATACGGCATCTGGCCACTTTGGTCTGGAATCCGGTCGCCCGGTAGCGCGCCGTTATCACTGGTTATGAAGATCAATGTATTTTCAGTTTTACCTGTTCGTTCAAGTGCATCTGTTACTTGACCTACTATCCAGTCGACTAACCAGACCAAGTCTCCTCTTGGGCCAGCCTCACTCTGTCCTCTGGCAAATTCGGGAACCACGCTTTCCACGCACGGTTCGTGAGGTGCTGAGGGTGAGAGGTAAAGGAAAAACGGTTGGTCAGAGTTTTTCTGTTTTTCTATATACTCAACTGCTTTTTGTGCCATAATAGGGTCGGCATCCTTGTGATCCCAACTTGGGGCCATCATTCCTGGTCGACTGGTGAAGACAGGTTTATCATGATACAGACTGGGTATTTCAATAAAATGGTTATTTTCGATGAACCCATACGGAGGTTGACAGGTTGAGCAGCCAGAGTTACCGTAAAAGTAATCGAATCCGAGGTCGGCAGGTCCCCCTTTTACTGGTTGCGTAAAATCGATCTTTTCTTCCATTTCGCGGTCAGCATTGGGCCAGGGTAGCGGTCGATCGAAATCGATGTGTTCTCCCCTCTTAGTTGAGAACCCCAAACCAAGATGCCATTTACCAATGCAGGCCGCCTTATATCCGGATCTTTTCAGTAATCTGGCAATGGTTAAACGTTCCGGCTTAATTAGCGGTGGTTCGTATCCATATAGAACCCCGTGTTTCAAACGGGAACGCCAGCAATATCTGCCAGTCAAAACACCATACCGTGTTGGGGTGCAAACAGCAGAAGGAGAATGCGCATCTGTAAAACGGATTCCATCTGCGGACAACTGATCCATGTTTGGTGTTGGTATCTTTGAATCCGGGTTATAACAGCCTACGTCGCCATAACCCATATCGTCTGCCATAATGAAGATGATGTTAGGAGATTGATCAGCATCCATATTTTCCTATACCCTTTATTCCTTGACAAAAAACATCAGAAAAATGTCTGTATCCTAACGCCAATCAAACAGAACGCCTAAGGTCTAGCTACGGTCACGTAAAAACTGTTCATACACTTCTGGGGCCTGATCTGGTTGATAACGGTGGGTAATTAAATCTTCAACATGGAAAATCCTACGCTCAATATACTTGTAGAATAGTTCTATTTGACGATTTCTGGTCCAGTAGGCGTATTCCGGTTGTAGTCTGGTATTATGTGTGCCGACTACCGCAACTTGACGGGTAAGGATATCTTGTGTTAAACGCTGTTTCGACGGTTCCGGCGAATCGCCAAGTAGGATCAACCGGCCGAAATCACGAGCTAACGGCAGGGCTGTTGGAAACACTTGCCAGTGTCCGGTGACGTCATATACCACGTCAGCCAGTTGCCCTTCTGTCTGTTCAGACACAAAATCACCTGCGTCTGCAGCCAGACCGTTAAAAGCTGCTGTAGCGCCGAATCGAGTTGCGGTTGCCAGACATTGGGGTATGGTATCAATTACTAGAATGTCACCTAAACCAATAGTTCGTAGATATTGTGTTACTAATTGACCAAGCGGTCCAAGACCGATGACCACTGCTGTATCTCCCATTGCGTGTTCGGCACGGCGAACCACAGTCTGGGTAATTGTTGCCAGAGTTGACCAAGCGGCCGCCTCGCAACTGACGTTATCAGGTAACCTGACAACGTTTTCTGGTCTGGTTAAATGGTATTCTTTATGATTGGCACCGGTGTATACGCGGTCTCCAACTTTGAGGCTTGATACATTTGATCCCACTTCAGTGATCTCTCCGACAGCACTGTAGCCTGGGTAAAATGGGTAGTTTACCCAATTTGACCAGCCTGTGCCGGTATCAAATACCCCACGATAACAGAAACTTTCTGTGCCGGTACTGGTAAGGCTGACCACTGTATGTACTAGTACGTCATCAGGACTAGGGTTGGAAACCTGTTCCTCCACAACTTCACATTTTTGCTGGCCTGTGAATACAATTGTTGCTGACTTCAT
>DTUY01000366.1 GCA_012963885.1 Candidatus Poribacteria bacterium
GTTTTGGACTTTGATCTACCCGATGAAGTGCTGACCCAGATTCAAGAGGTATCTGATGAAATCTATTACACTATGCCTCCTATGATATGTGGCCGAATTGGGTTCGGCCACATATGAGGGGCTACGACGCGAGGAGTAGTGACAGATCAACAAGTGGGAAAGTGTCTTTTTGAACGAACTGTAAGGAGGTTTCGCTGGTCAGGATCGGCGTTGACTTTACCTGCGGTTGGGAGATGGTAAAACAGTGGATAAATTGGCTTCTTGCAACGAGTTTGCCTTACTGACTTTTGCTGGTTTGGCAGAGGTTGGGCTTCAGGAACTCGCTGTGAGAAAAGACAGCGCCTACCAAGTGGAGAGATTGCCGAACTACGATTTTGTGCGGTGTGTTTTAGTACCTGAAGACATATCCAGGCTCCCGACACTTCGAACGGTGGAGGATGTCTTTTGGTTAATCTCAAATCCGCAGCAAGTGACTATTAAAAGGGATCTGGAAAAACTTGATAACCTCGTCTGTAGTCACGTCCTGCTTAAGGGATTGGAACTTAAGAATCGGCTGTTTCGACCCAAGAAACCGAAACAGCCAACCTTTAATTGTTTCGTCAAACAGGATTATGACAGGCCAGTTCATCGCAAGGAGATCGCGAATAGGGTGAGTACCGCTATTTCTGCAACTTTCCCCAAGTGGAAAAACAGTGATCCAGCGGCGATTGAAATTTGGGGATTTTACATCGATCAACAGTTACACCTTGGTTTTCGTTTGTCGGATAACAGAATGAGATACCGAGCACAAAAGCCTGTATCCCGTCGAGCTGCACTGAGACCAACTATTGCTGCCGCTTTGATTCGCACTGCTTCTCCCCACCATGGAGAACGAGTGTTGGATCCAATGTGTGGCACTGGTACAATTTTATCGGAAGGGGTAGCACTGAATACTGGTGCCACCTTCGTCGGAGGGGACAGCGATAGGCAGGCGGTTAAGTTGGCAAAACAAAGCTTGAATCGAACTAATATTAGCCTGCAACAATGGGATGCCACGCGATTGCCCGTTGATAGTGCGACCATCGACTGTATTGTCTGTAATTTACCCTTTGGCCAGCAGTTCTCAACGCAAAAAGACAATCAAGATCTTTATCCTATGTTGATTGATAACTGGATGGTACGGCTCAAGGCTAAAGGGCGGATGGTATTGTTAACTGCTGATTCAACAACCTTGGAGTACTTGTTGCAGAAACAGAATTTGAATTGGCAGGTTGCATGGAAGGTGAAGGTACTAGGCGTCTGGGCAAACGCGTATCAGATCTTCAAGAATTGAATTTAGGAAGCATAATATGATTTGGTTGCTCCCACGTTGAGTGAGTGTTTGTTATGGCAAGGGTAATATCGTGTTTCGAATAAATTGGAAATAGAAGTTAGGATGCTTTCAAGTAAACAGGTGGGACAGTTTCATCAGGAAGGAAATTTGGCCATCCACGATTTTTTGATGATCGAGAGACACGGGCGCTTCAATCAGCCTTTCAGGAACTTCTGGAAATGGAAGTTTTAACCAACGTTGCCACTGCAGAGGATGGTATCACCAAAGTTTCGGATCGACAAAACTTGCAGATCTGTCCATTATCCTATCATCATCTTCTGTTCGCAGCATTATCTTTTCATTCCGAGATACGTGATGTTTTAACCCAACTGATTGATGGTGATGTCTACAAGATGCTAGATCAAATCTTTTACAAGCCGGAGTATATTGGAGTTAGAACCAACTGGCATCAGGACAACTACTATTTTCGGATGCCGAGTCCGTTCTCCGGTACTGCCATGTGGATTGCCTTGCATGATGCTACTATCCAAAACGGTACAATTCGAGTGATTCCAAAGGCCTTGATACTATTTTAAACCATAATCGGGATGTTGAGAGCGATCATCACAGCCGGTGTTGGCCGACGAATGGAGATGCTGCTACTAATAGAGATGCGGGTTGGAAGTGTGCTATTTTTTTGTTTCAACACACCACATGCTACCGGATCCAACCTAACAGAAACGGGTCGAGCTGGACTGGCATACCGCTGTCTATAGTTGTCGTTGGCTTAGACCGGAAATGTAAGAGGTTATCCAGCAGGGAAACCAACTTTATGGTGAAGCAGAGGTAAAGTCCACGGTCCCATCCTCAATGGATCGCGCTATACCTGTGGCCAAGCGGAATACGGTTGTAATATGGAGCAGGTATTATCCCAGAAAATTACCTGGTTAGTGTCGGGCTGAGTTTTTTGAAAACTATTGAAGATAGCACATAATGACAGACCAACTGGAAAACTCAAAACCCATTTTAGAACGCTTCCGTCTGGATAACCGGGTTGCGCTGGTCACTGGAGGTGGTCAGGGAATCGGTCGAGCCTTTGCCCACGCTTTGGGGGAGGCTGGGGCTATGGTGGCAGTAGTAGATGTGGTTTCCGACAGAGCAGAAACTGTAGCTGACGAACTAGTGGCTAAAGGCATTGAGGTGATGGCGGTAACCGCCGATATCACAAAGGCAGATCAAGTAAAATGGATGGTGAACACAATTTTGGATCATTGGAAGATCCTGACTATCTCTGTTAACAATGCTGGAATCGCTGGTTGGTTTGACAGCGAAACCATGCCAGAGGCGGAGTGGAACAGGATGTTAGATGTCAATCTAAAAGGGGTCTTTTTGTGCGCACAGGCTGAAGGTCAGGTAATGCTGAAAACAGGTTACGGAAAGATTATTAATACTGCATCCATGTCGGCTCACATTGCTAACATGCCTCAAAGTCAGGCGGCTTATAATGCTTCCAAGGCAGGGGTTTTACATCTGACTCGTAGTTTAGCCGCAGAATGGGCCTCACGGGGTGTTCGCGTGAACAGTATCAGTCCGGGATACACGCGTACTGAGCTTGTAAATCAGTTGATTCAGCAGCCGATTGGTCGTGACAAACTTCCCCATTGGCTAGAAAGGACTCCAATGGGACGCTTAGGTGAAGTTACCGACCTGCAGGGAGCCGTGGTTTATCTGGCTTCAGAGGTTTCGGATTTCATGACTGGGCACGATGTGGTCATCGACGGAGGATATTGTGCCTGGTGAACAAATTGTCACCAGATACATATATTGACATGAAGATCGAGATGGAAAAATTTGCACCATTGAACTTAACTGCTGATGATTTGATTGATTATACTAGGGAATGGCCCGGAGAACGTTTCCCAGACGGTCGTCCCAAGGTGCCGGATCAGATAATCCAACGGATGCAAGACGTGACTATCACTCAGGCTTGGGGTGTACTGAGAGGGCAAGGGTACCACTGGCAATACGAAGGGAATTGGTACTGCACGCATCCCGAGCAAGTTCTTTGTGGTAGAGCACTGACGGCTATGTATATGCCGCGGCGACCACAAATCCGAACTCTCATGGAAGATAAAGGGGAAAAGTCCGGTTGTGTCGGTGACCAGATCTCTTGGCCGATCGATATGTTGGTACCAGGTGATGTTTATGTGGCAGATGTTTTTGGCAAGATTGTGGAAGGTCCGGTAATTGGTGACAATCTTTCGACTTCCATCCATGCCAAGTCTGGCAATGGCGTTGTACACGATGCGGCAGTACGAGATTTAGATGGAATCTAAAGAGATTCCTGGCTTCGTCTCTTTTTTTTGAGGTTGGAGTCCAACCTACGCCTCACCCACAATTATGCTGATGGGTGTTAATACGCCTATACGCATCGGTGGTGCCACTGTTATGCCGGGAGATGTAGTTTTGGGCCGTGAAGACGGGGTGATCTTCATCCCTCCTCACATGGCTGAAACAGTCGTCAAGACTTCGGAATTAGTACAGTTACGTGACCAGTTTGGCAAATCTGGCTTGGCCGCAGGGAAATACACATCGGGGCAGATTGACGCCCGCTGGACAGATGGAATTGAGAAAGATTTCTCTTTCTGGTTAGAAGATCATATCGACCAACTGTCTGTTCCTCGAGAGGCAATCGAAGAGTTGTTGAAGGAACGTACCTGGTAAAAACCAGGTATGGGATATTTTGACTGGTGGGATACTACCATCCAGATTAGGTACGATATTACCCTTACTGAATTGGAACTCTTGTGGATGGAAGCACTTGTTTATGACGGATTTCCAGTTTCACGCTCATCATGAGAACCTCAATCAGTCCTTAGTACGGGAAACACCTAGCCATGTTTTCTCCAAAAAGTGCTTGATACCTGTTTGTACTTGGCTCGACGGCTTACTACTGACCAATGAACAAAGGAACCAGCATCATTTTTACGGTTGCATTAGCCTATCCCAATAATCTTTGCAACCACAAAACCGTGATGGCTAAAGACAAAAATGCATCGAAAGATTGTGGTATTCGCTCCCATCGAACCGTAATTCTGCCAAACTTTCTTTGCATCCA
>DTUY01000367.1:0-8739 GCA_012963885.1 Candidatus Poribacteria bacterium
CTAAATGAAATCTATTGATTCAAGATTTGCTATAACGGCTAATCGTATTATAGCTAATCAACTTTTGAGTCAAACTAATTATTCCCATCACATATCTCCCTTCTTAACTTAGAAACAGCATATAAAACCTATGAAGGTAATGTCAAGTGGTTAGTCAATAGCAGGTAATTCCATGAATGCTTCTCTGTGAATTTGATTTGGACTTTGAAAGGTGTTTGTAAGCACATGTTACGGTGGAGTTGCTTGTGAAAGTATAAATGTGTCATTTGCAAAGACATAATCGTCAATACTTGACTTAATCCCATAATTTGGATATAGTGCAATAATGATTTTGTATCAAATCCGTAACTCTATATTTAAATGGAGATGGCGTGTGAAGAATATAATTAATCAATTTGTATCAGCTTGTCTCACATCGATTGTTATTTTCCTGACATTTACTGCCACGGTTGGTGAAGCCAAAATTGATTCTGAGAGTATGGCGGCCATATGGCTTTTTGATGAAGGAAAAGGAAAAGAAGTGAAGGATTCTACCGCTAATGGTAATGATGGGAAAATAACCGGTAATCCTAAATGGGTAGGAGGCAAGTTTGGCAAAGCGCTGGAATTTGATGGCAGTACTTATGTTGAGGTGTCTGATAATCCGAGTTTGGATATCGCTGATGAAATTACCATAGTAGCGGTAGTAAATTGGATAAAATTTAAAGATGCGGGAATTCTCAGTAAATCGCAAGATGGTAGTGGTGATGGAAATTATTTTTTATCCACCGGTTGTGGAGGTGGGCCGACTCAAGCGAAATTTGGAATAATATCAACAAGCGGTCATACCTGCGGCCCGACATCTCCTGTATTGAAGGAAGACACATGGTACCATGTAGCGGGTGTTTTTGATGGAAAGAAACTCTCTATATTCATAGATGGAAAAATGGAAAGTGAACAAAATCAGGGTGGAAAAATCACAACAAGTGATTGGCCTATAATCATTGGGAGTTATGCTGGTTTAGGATATAAAAGTAATGCTATTATCGATGAGTTAGCAGTTTTTAACGTAGCTTTGAGCAAGGATGATATTAATCTTCTGATGAAGGATGGTTTGGAGAAAACCGCGGCTGTCTCTACTAAACGTAAACTAGCTACAACATGGGGAATTATTAAGGGGAATTAACCTGATTTTTGAAATAGATTCAGATGTGAGAGTGAGATTCCCTTCGAAACGGGGGATAGATTCACCATATAATCATCTTTTTCCACCTTTTATATCCCCCCAAGTTGTCGACAATTTCATCTGGGATTTAACTGATTGGGGATTATGCATGTCTCTCTGAATTACCTCGCCGCTGAGCGCATAGTTGTATATCTTAATTTCATCAAGTCCCCCCTTCATGAAACGCATTTCCCCTCCTCGTGTGCCAATAAATAGTGGTGTATTGCTTTTAAGCAAAGTTCCCGGACAGTCCATCTCAGTATTTAGTTTACCGTTGATGTACAGTCTAAATTTCGTGCCGTCCCATGTGCCGGCTAAAAAAGTCCACTCATTTTTAGGGATTTCATCACCGACAACTTCATCGTCACAGTCATTAGGGAGGTCATAAGCTTGAATCACCGGTCGGCGACCATCATACCAGAGGAGTGCATACTCACCGTCTACCTTCCATGTAGGTCCTTTTTCAACAATAATTCGCTTCTCATCCTCAAAAGGTAGTACCCATGCTTCAATGGTCAGGGACTTCGTTAGGT
This sequence comes from Candidatus Poribacteria bacterium, assembly GCA_012963885.1. GTDB lineage: Bacteria > Poribacteria > WGA-4E > WGA-4E > UBA9662 > UBA9662. The sequence goes on from DTUY01000367.1 coordinate 1,738, forward strand.
TGAGGCTGTTACTGCTAGCAACCTGGCCCCATGTAATGCCGTCAAGTTGGATAGCATCATTGCCGAGTGGTCCCTCTATTCTTTTGGGTTCGACATTAAACTCCGCGTCATTTCCAAATTTGGAAAGATCCTTGGCTTGTTTACCCGGATCTCTATCAAATGACAGGTAAAGTACTAGGTCTTTAGCCATCAGGTAGCTTGACAAAAAAATTATGGCAATTAAAATAAAAAATATTGTTTTCATAGCGACTCTGCATCCTCACAGTGAAATGGTAGAATTTAAGTTTTAATTACACGATAATGGAGAAAAATCTCGCTGGCAACTGTTTGGCAATCTAGAAGTTCTAGTTCAACTAAACTATTGAAATCAGAACCTGTACCTTCAACCTTAACTTGTCCACCGCCTTCTATCAGTAGTTGTTTTACAGCGTACTTTTAGGCCAAAATCTCAACGATGTGTAGAAAATCGACTTCCAATTTGCCAACCACATGGATTTCAGCAACTTTGTGAAGGTCATTGTAATGATCTGAGTCAATCTGATTCGTGGTAAAGACAAGAGCTGGCGAATCATTTGAGTTAAACATTTTCAGCATTGATGGTACGCTGCCGCGCCCGCTGATGACAGCTTTGATTGGGTTAGGCACCATCCCCTGTTCCTTCCGCCATTTTTGGTATTGGGCGGATAAATTTGAGGTGGGGTTATCAGTAATAGCTGTTCCCGCACCAATGATGATTGCGTCTGCTGAACTTCGGATCTGTAGCATCCGTTCCTGATCCGCTTGACTGGCAAATTTTGGCCCTGTTCCGTCACAGGTGGTAATTTTACCGTCCAAAGTCATCGCCATATTTAAGAAGATCCGTTCAGGTAGAGATCCCATAATTATTAATCGATGTCAGCACGCTTGGACGTATTATCCTTTTTCTGTTCGTCCTGAATAATCGCGCTCAAATTTCCGACAATTTCCAACTGTTCGGTTGCCAGATTTTTTGTTTCGTATGGGTCGTTACCAATATGGAACAATTCAACCCTCTCGTTTCTGGAATCATTGATGAGTTTCCAGTCCCCCAAACGCAGAGCGTAATCTCTACCCCGAAAGTTCCAATATATTGGCCTTTCGGGAAGGCGGTCAATCTCTCCAGTCAACAATTGCCAGATATCCATTCCGTCCCATAGAGGATCCTGGTTCGTTGTGTAGCCGACCAGACGCGTAAAAGTCGGCATCCAGTCCGAGATGTGTATCGGTTGTGTTACCTTACTTGGCAAGAGTGTACCAACCCAGTTAATTAGTGATGGTGTTCGAATTCCACCTTCATAGAGTTGGGCTTTTTGACCACGTAAAGGCAGATTGCTTCCTAAACATGGCATCTCTTCCTGTCGGCCGGGATACTGATCCGAACTGTGCAATGGTGCATCAGGAATGGCACCATTATCCGAGGAAAAAACGATAATCGTATTTTCACGTGCGCACATTCTTTCTAGCGATTCAACAAATCGGCCGATAGCATGATCCATCTGACTGGTATAAGCCGCATAAATTTTGAAAGACCTATCTCGGTTTGGATCACTATCATAAACCTTATCTTCGTAAGTATTGATCCACGCCTGTGGCGCTTTGATCGGTACATGAACAGCAGTAAAAGGGACGTAACAGAACCAAGGTTGTTCTCGGCTTTCGATCCACTTAACCACTTGGTCGGCAATTAGATCTGTTACATGTCCACGTTCCTCGACCAATTGACCATTGTGATGCCAGGTAAAACTATACTCGCCCTGTTTATAACGATGATTATAGGGATCGACTCCACCGGCCAAACTACCGTAGGCCGTGTTGAACCCGTAGTGGTTAGGACCAAACTCTGGTTTTGATCCCAGGTGCCATTTTCCGAAAAGTCCAGTATCATAACCGCAATTCCGAAGAGAGGTGGCAATGGTTTCATATCCATCAGGTAGGACTGGTGGATTTGACGGGGATGTTGCGTGACGACCAAAGCGCCCCGGATGCCTGCCAGTCATCAACGCCGTCCGGGTTGGTGTACACATCGGGCAGACGTAATGTTGGTCTAACTCGACACCAGATTGCACCAGGCGATCTATGTTCGGCGTACGGATCTCTGAATGATGATAACTCACATCGCTCCAGCCTAGATCGTCCGCAAGAATGAAAAGAATGTTTGGTTTATCCATTGATCTTGTTCTTATTCCGAAAATTTCGCTCCAGTGTTTGATACCCCTTCATCGTCCGATCCGCCCCAAACAATCATCTGGTTGCCAGTCCAGATTGCCGTATGGCCATTTCTAGCTTCTGGAACGCCTTCGGTTGTGATTGGTGTCCAGGTATCTGTAGACGGATCGTATCGACCGCCGGTATTTAAACTAACTCCTCCGCTGCCAGCTCCGCCCCAAACAATCATATATTTACCAGTCCAGATTGCCGTATGGCCATTTCTAGCTTCTGGAACGCCTTCGGTTGTGATTGGTGTCCAGGTATCTATAGACGGATCGTATCGACCGCCGGTATTTAAACCAACTCCTCCGTCGCCAACTCCGCCCCAGGCAATCATCTGGTTGCCGGTCCAGATTACCGTATGAAATACCCGTGGAGTAGGCGCACCTTCGGTTGTAATTGGTGTCCATGCCTCGGAAGAGGGATCATATTGCCCACCGGTATTAAGCACACCGCTATGGCCAATTCCGCCCCAGATAATCATCTGACTGTCGGTCCACACTGCCGTGTGATTGCTTCTGGTCTCTGGTGCTCCTTCGATCGCGATAGGTATCCATGCCTCGGAAGAGGGATCGTATTGCCCACCGGTATTGAAAGTATCTAGAATGTTTGATCCACCCCAGACAATCATATATTTACCAGTCCAGATTGCCGTATGGCCATTTCTAGCTTCTGGAACGCCTTCGGTTGTGATTGGCCTCCAGGTATTTGTAGAAGGATCGTATTGCCCGCCAGTATTAAGCACACCGACATTGTCGTTTACCCCACCCCAAACAATCATGCTGCTCTCGGTCCACACGGCTGTATGGTTCTCTCGCATATCAGGAACTTTTTCTGCTGAAATAGACATCCATTCGTTGGTAGAAGGATCGTATATTCCTCCGGTATTTGATTGCCCATTACTCCATCCACCCCAGATAATCATCTGACTGCCGGTCCATACTATTGTTTGGAATACCCGTGCATCGGGAGCTTTTTCTGTAGGGATGAGTGTCCATTTTTCCTGGCTGTAACCGGTTGTTGAATATATCAATAAAAAACAAAGTATCGACAGCAAACTTAATACACATCGTCGCATAAAATCTTCCTTTAGGATGGACAGGTTTGCTTTTGATAATATTTTATCAGGTTTAGCTTTTTTAGTATAGTTTTACAAAGCTTGCGCTATGGGGGAGAAGATTCACTATTGGATAGGCGGATTGTAATCCCAGTTAGCACGACGTCTACCATATTCATGATCGTTTATCTTTGTTAGATGACAATCGAGACATTCGGCAATGGTTTCTAAATCCCTCGGTTGAGGATCGTAGGGAATTACGCCGTGTACCTCATGGGCGAATTGAATTTCACGCGTATTGTGCACGTGACACAGGAGGCAGGTGTAGGTTTCGTAGGTTGATGAGGTATGGCATTTGACACAGGCGACGTCGTGTTCCTTAGCCAGAGGAAAAAAATCATCATGGTCTAACTTGCGACTTCCATGAAGAATCACGCTAATCAGTAAAATAGGAGCCAGTAATGAATGAATTCGCAATATATTCTTTCGAATCCGACCTTTTGTAAACGATGTAGCCATTCCGGTTCCCAAATTCGCTGAGGCTAACAGAAATGCTATCCATGAATGCCAGGTATGCGGTTGAATTGCGGAATGTATAAAAACCAGCGACAATCCAAGAGAAGCAAATCTCTGATGATATTTCAACCATGTTTGTCTCGCGCCCCATCTAATAATTTGCTTAGATCTAAAAAAATAGAGGTTGGCAACTAAAATTGATATCGCGCCAATAATGCTAAGTGTATGCCGAATCTCTCCGAAACCAAATTTCCGAATCAGGGCAACAGAAATGAGAAATGCCCCCACGAGACCATGACCGATTTGAATTATTGTTTGCAAGATAACCTTTTGGTTAGTTGAATGGTTATGGTTTATTCGGCATGTTCAAATCGCATTTCGATAACTTTCGAAGAACTGTGTTTGGTGTGTTCCTCATGATCAAAAACTGCGATGGCCGTATCATAGGATTGTTTTACTGAAAGGTTGGCATCATCGTCATAACTTGTGTCCAGTTTTCTCAGCATTTCTAGCGTCCATTTTCCATCATCCCAAACACCTTTAGCAACCACATCGGCTTGGCTTGCTGTTGGAACTGATGGCGGATACTGATTGATTCGATTTCCTTCAAAGGCACTCGGTTTTTTTTGATATCCCGTCGGTGAATCCCCTTTATCCGCAGGACGAGCAATCCAGATTTTTCGTTTGTTAGTCGCTGGAAACTGCTTGGCATTGCCTTTTGGTTGACGAAAAGTGTGTATGTGGTGTTTGTCCATGGCGTATCCAGATGGGTTGGTACGTGCGGCTTTCCAATGCCATACGTCCCATGTACATTCAACTGGAGAGAGCATATTTCCGGTAAACCGACCTTCGATTGGAAATGAGATAGAGAAGACATCTTCCAAATCTTTTCCTTTCGTATATGATTTCTTTTCAACATCCCAAACCCAGCTTTTATGAGTATCATCTTTTGTCTTATCTGTCCATTCAGCAAGGATACAGATATGCGTTTGATTATAGACAGCCTTCATTGTTACCAAATTTTCTCTACCTTCATCTTTACCGACAACTTCATAGACTGAAACAGTCAGAGGGGGCGTTTGACTCCAGACTGAATCGTCGCTTATTCCGTCTATTGTTGGCATCAGAGTTACCTTGAAAACATTCAGTACACCAGTTTTTTCTGCTAGTAGTTTCTTGCTTGATGAAATCCCAAGTGTAAGCATCATTAAGGTAAGAATAGCAGGTGATTTTAGAAGTCTCATTTCATATCTCCTGATTGTTTAATCATTAAAAAGGAATCGCTTTACTCAAAAATAGGATTGAAAAACAGGTTGACATAATCGGCTCTTCCTGCCCTCCAGATTTCCAACTCCCATCTGGCCGTTGCTGACTTATCAGGTAAGCAGCACCTTCTTCGTACCAATTGTGTTTTCCGGCTGTTTCTTGACTTGGTGGTATCGTTAAGGCACGTTGTAAAGCCGACAGGTAATAATAGTGCCACTCATATGCACCAGGGTTGCTAGTAATCGTGTAATTCCTTGTCAGCCACTCTAGTCCTCTCTGGAAATGCGGATCGGTTGGTAAAACGCCACAAATTTTCAGTCCCATTAATGCTGTCATTGACATGCTGCCATAGGACGTTTCCGCCCATGGACTGGTAACTTCAATGCCAGCATAACTCCATCCACCATCTTCCCGTTGCATACTTTTGATCCATTCCGCTGCTTGTTTTAACGAATCTGCAGGAATTTCTATTTCCCATTTCTGGGCTGCATACAGAGCCAAAAGTACATAATGCATATGCGCCATGTCCGGAAACGCCCCGTATCCCCATCCTTTGTAGCGTTGCTTTGTAAGGATTCTGCTAGTGGCGAAATCCACACGATTATAGTATTTCTCTTTATTTCCTGTGGCTGTTAGAGCCAGAATAGCAACAGCAAAATCGTAAGTGTCATCCCATTGGTTCCAATCGGGCACAGGCGCATGGTGCAGAAGGTAATCAAGACCTTCGACCACAGCTGGATCGGCTTCTGGTGTACCGCTATGTAACAATGCCATCAGGGCAAGTGCCGTGCCGCCGGGCCCGATAATCGGCAGCCATCCCCCTTTTGTTTTCTCGTTGTCCACTTTCTCTACTGCTCCACCTTCGAGCGATTTGCGACATACCATACACAGTTCCATAAATGATGGACTATGATGTTGATCAGGGCATGATATAACGAACTCACCTTGCTGGCTATGCAGCCATTTATTTCCTTTTTTAATGGTATTCTGAATTTGATCCGGAGTTGGTTTTGGTAGGTCTAATGATTTGCCTGTAATATTTTTTTTCGCTTGGTTATTTTCTTCATTTGATTCTGCAATCACATTATCGGGGTCTACGACCACGTAGATGGCCTTTTGTCCGGATTTTGCTCGCCATCTGGCCTCAACTTTTCCGACTTCCCCTCTTCTAAGACCAATGATGACACCTCCTTTACCAATTTGCAACCTACTACTATCGAGTGTTTCCTCGAAGAAACGTACATCAATATCCTTTTGCGTCTCGTCACCCTTATTCATTATGTAAGCGGTAATGATAACAGATTCTCCTTCAACCGGATTGTCCACTGAGAAGTAAATGTTCACCTGAGAAATGGCAAAATTTGGAATAGCATCTGCAGACAAGATTGGTATGAGTTGGAAAAAGATACTGAGTAGAATTGGGCATATTGTCAAGTGGTGTTTTAACTGAGTCAAGTACATAAGTTCTTTCCTGTGGCGTTTAGGTTGAGATGCACAAATTTAGTATAAAATCAAAAAAATCAGGAGGCACGAATCAATGTGAAGTAGTATAAAACAAATTTATGATGCCTGTCTCAGACCGGTTACACTGGGGGTGGCTACCAACAAAAGCTTCATGTTATCAATGCACCAACAACTGCCACTGGCCAGAAATCCCTCGCCGAATCCACAGCCCTCCCCAGTGTAGGGGAAATCAACATTGCTGCTAATGACTTCGCTTGGGATTCGACTGAGAGTACTGTGGTGTTCATGTGTGGTGCTGAATGGGTGTTTATTCGACTGACCAACACCGGTCGCTAGAAATTCTGTAGGATTTCTATTCCCACGAAACCAACGATTACTAACGGATACCAGTGAAACCAAAGTAGCGGCACTAAGCACAAGAACAACACCCAACCGATACGCCAGATAAGGTGGGCTGCTCCGTCCTCGCCATT
>DTUY01000367.1:8839-43907 GCA_012963885.1 Candidatus Poribacteria bacterium
AGCTGGTGAGCATAACGGGAGAAGCTATGCTGGACATCATGTGCATGGCGAAATAGACAATTCCTATCAATAGCGCGGTACGCTTTATGTTCTCCATCACCAGCAGAAATGGCAACGCAATCACAGCGTTTTTAAGAATAGGTTGAAGATAATCCTTACTTGCTTTAAATCCCCCTTCAAAGCTCATAGATTCCACAATCAATTGGCGTAACTGTTTCTGGTGAACTGCTTGTTGCAGTGCCTGACCAAGTAGTTGTATTACCGATTTTATTGACAATTCGCTTTTTCGATTTCCATCCAACATTGCCGGATAGCCAAGAAAATTGATGATATTAATCAGATAGGGGATGGTAGAGAACCAGAAGATATTGCTGTAATCTCCGTGATACCAGACCAGTGCACTTGCTGTGACAACAGAAGTAGCCGATCCTATCTGTGACCAAGAACGGGTGTATCCATAGACTTTTGTGCTCTCGTTACCTCTTCCCTCAAGTTGCAACCAATCAAAAATTATTGCTTTGTGCGTTCCTGTACGAAATGCATCCCCCATAGCCAAAAAGAGCATGGCTCCGTATAGCTAGAGTAAGCGATTGACTCCAGCCGAATAGCAAAAAGGATACAATGTAGACGCTGAATGAACATATCATGGCCAGACGTCTACCATACAGATCGGCAACTGCACCACTGGGAACTTCGAACAGATTAATGCATATTTCACGGAAGCCAATCAAAATGCCAATCTGGAAGAATGAAAGTCCCTTTTCACGAAGGGCTAAGATTAGGAACGGTTCGTAGTAACGCTGATTCTTGAGAAGACCGTAAATCGAAAATCGGAATAGCATCGGCATGTTCAGCGATGATTACTTCAACAAAATCTAGGCGGTAGAGATAAACTTGATAATAATATATCATCTTTAAATTATTTCTGAATTGACCCTAAAATTAACTTTTTAACAATTTATTTTGGCAAAAAAACCGTTCCAGATAGTATAGAACGGTTCAATCGATTTTTTTAGGGACAACTGCTAAGATATGAATGTGCCTAAAGGTACCCTCGTTTATAGTTGACTGTTGATACTGACAACTACATTAAGACCCGGCGCGTCAACCCCTGTACCATGTTCACGATACCTTTTATCCAGTAGATTCTCTAGGGATATGGTAAGTCGGCTATATCCGGATATTTGGATACCGCCGCGCAGGTTGAGTGTGACCCAACCCGGCGTACCTTGGGCAATTGCTTGGCCGTCAGCATCAAACTCTATTTCACCAGTGTCACGGGTTGTGCCCGGAATACGTGGATCTCGAATGTCTCCGCGGCTCAGCCTGTCTTGCTTGGAAGCACCGCGAACAAAGAATTCTCCCCAAAACCTGTTGGCGGGTTGCATCCATCGAATACCAGCAACTCCATTCAGCGGCGGTTCACGGCGAATGCGTTTCTCCCAAGGTTTATTTGGATCTGGATCTTTGCCGTTGAGTAGCAGCACCTTTCCACGCGTTAGCGTACTGTTTCCGTAAACGCTCCATCCGGAACGAATTGGAACAGTAGCTGTAATTTCAATACCCTGAATCTGGACTTCATCCACGTTATCAAACACAAAGATGTCAATGCCGGGATTGGCTGTTTGAATGTCTTGATAGAGTTGTGGCAGCGTTTGATCACTGTAGGCTTCCTGAACCGGAACCCGGGTGACAAGGTCATTGATCCGACTGTGGAAGAAGGTTATGGAACCAATTATCCGTGGATAGCGCGCTTTCAATCCGCTTTCAACTGTCCATCCCTTCTCCGAATCAATACCAGGACTTGGGGCGTCAATCCCTTCATTGGTTACCTCAACAGCTGTGGTATCGTTTAGACTCGGGGCTCGAAATGATGTGGCCACATTGGCGACAAAGTTCAACTGATCTGTTAAACCAACTACAAGTCCGGCATTTCCTGTCAACGCGTTTCCTGATTCGCTGTATTCGGCGAATCCGGGTTCGCGGATACTTAAATCAGCCTTGGTATGGAAGAAAGTAAGTCGATTTCCCAGCGTCAATTCAACACGGTCATGCAGTTCAATTTCGTCCTGAACAAACAGGTTGGCGTCCCAGAATTGCGAGCCATCGATAAATCTTCCTTTTTGCTGGTCAATCTGTTCAGCACCTGTTTTTAAATCGGTTTTGATAGTTTGACTTTCCAAAATATCGTAATAGAATTCACCACCCGTGACAAGTCGTTGATTTGAAAATAAGGTGCTGACTATTTGTGTGCTAATCCCGAGAGTGTTAACTGTGTCAAGTTGTTGGCGACGTTCTACGGCACTGTGCTTGACCTCGCTTCGACCTTCCTTTTGGCGATGGTAGGAGGCGGTGAATTGGAATCGGTCGACAGCCAATCCAATCTCTTTGGATGAATATGTGGCATAGATCAAGTCACGGTTTTGCGGCTTGAAGTCAAACTCATCGTATTGGCCCGGCGCAATCTTATCGTAGCGGGGTGTTTGTGGCTGACGCCAAAGTTGATAAGCCAGATTAATTGTGCTGCTGTCGTCAAGCTGGTAAGCTATCTTGGCATTACCGTCATAAGCAGCCCAGCCCAGCGGTTTTTGCGTGTCGATTAACCATTTATCTGGAATATCTTTGGGCGGTTGATCAAATAATTTTACCCCTGCCGGCTTGTCGGTAACAATTTCAAACTTTCTGTTCTTATAATGGAGATCATAACCACGGCCGGCGTTGATGTTGCCAAAACTTCTGGCAGAAAAGCCGGCAATAAAACCCAGTCGGTTCCGGTTACCTAACACTTCGATTCTACCAAGCCGTTCTGAGGTGGCACTGGCTAATCGGCTGGATAACCGTGGTGTGATATTCCACCTGTCAGCCGATTGGTTCAAGGTCGGATCTTTGGTGAAAAGGCTGATAACCCCCCCCATGGCACCACTTCCATGTTGCGTTGAACCAGGGCCTCGTAGGACTTCAATCCGATCGAGGTTATCTGGAGAAATTGTGGCCAGGTACTGGTTGGGACCAGAACGGAAGGTTGAATTATTCAGTCGAACCCCGTCAAGTTGAATAAAGGTCTGGTATCCTGTCAAACCGCGGAGCAGCGGAGATCCTTGTCCTACGGTTGTCTGCTGTACCCATACCCCCACTGTCTCGCGCAGCAACCGTGGCGTAATGCCAGCATTTATTCGTCCTATCTGTCGTTGACTGATGACCGAAATGGCATTGGGTGTTCGAAAGACATCCTTTTCAACTCGGGTGGCAGTAACAGCCACTTCTTCCATCTGAATGGGGGGACTATCGGCGTTATTAGTCTGAGAATAGGTGAAATTCGTGTTGACACACCAAATGCATAAGTAGAACCATATGGCGAGAAATCGTATTTTCATGGTGTGGTTTCGCCTATTCCTTAATAGACCTCTTGCTGTAAGTAGTAAAACTCACCAGAATTCTATAGCTGAGAGGTACCTAAATCCATTGAATCCGTGGGCTCAAAGACCTCCGAACTTCTATTTATTTGACTTAGTGCAAGAGGTCTAATGTATTATTTGACAGGTTTAAGCATTAAGTTCAATTTTTGTAAGCCGCTTCAAGGGCTAAAATAGCGTAAGCTGTTACCAGAACTGGGTCACGTTCCATCCAGCGACTGGATTCGTTAAGCCAGAAACCTTCTTGTGTTTGTTCTTCCATCAGCTTATCTGACAATTCTCGATACCAATCGTGGGAAACGCCTTTGGCATCGACAATCTTATCTTGACCGTAAATGCTTAAGGCTTTAGCCATGGTGTGATAATTATAGAAAAGCCCCTGTTTTCCCATCCCGTAATTTTCTTCAATAGTAAAATGTCTCTTAATCCAATTAATGGCCGATTGAACACGCTGATCGTTTTTATCAGCGTTGGCGTAGATGAAACTCAATAAACCCGCGTAAGTCATACTGGAATAGGATTTTGGGCTCCCTTTATCATCCTTGCCGGCTTTGCTCTCGCCGTTAGGGGCATAGACAAATCCGCCATCATTTCCTGCCCAAGCCTGATTGTTAGTTTCACTATTGTTTTGACACCTTTCCAGAAACTTTATAGCGTTATCCCAAGTATTTTGATCTTCAAAACCACTTTCCTTCAAAGCTTGCAGGGCAATGTTCAAGTTGGATAGATCGTTAACCGTTGCTCGGCTACCGTAACCAATTCCTCCAAAGTAAACGCTGTCTGTATCTAGAACTTGAAGTCCTTTGATATAGTTTTGCGCTTTTGTAATGGCTACATCATAGGCGGGATTTTCCGCTGATGAAAGTGCCATAAGCGAAATGGACGTATTATAATTTGGCAGTGCCGGTTGCATATTGACATCATAAATGGCTCCACTCGGTTGTTGTAAATCCACCAAGCCCAACATCGCGTTACGGATGAAAGCGTGATTGGCTTCTCGGTACTTATTTTCGGGATGCTTAAGGAATGCTGAAATCGCCAGCGCTGTGATACCCGGATGATGGCGAAAGAAGCCATCTTTGTCCTGCTGTGCTTTCAACCACTCGAGTCCACGATTAATTGATTTTAATACTTCTTTGTTTAATTCATGGTAGGAGTTGGCAGCAATTATGGAAGGGGCTAAGGAAAAGCTAGCTAGAATGAATATGATTGATATAAATTGGGTCGACCTCGTTTTAATCATTTTGGAAACTCCCTTTATTGTGTTTTTTGTAGTGCGTTTAGATTCGTACAATGTCTTACACTAACAAGTAGCAAGTATTGTACCAACAAAATAAAGAGGGTAAAACTGAATGGCAGGTAGAAATTGGAACGGAAAGTGTCAAGTTTCTGAACAGTGCTGTTCAGAAACTTGACACTTAAGAGGAGGAGTGTGTGTTGGAATGAGAACTACTAGACGTTTCTTTTTTCGTCAGTTGGAATACAGGGCGAGTTTCGCCAACGGTCTGATGATGATAATTCTTCACCGATGGACAGAACTGATGCCAAAGTCGATCCAACCCGTCTCGAGGCAGGAGATCTAGTTTTCTGAGTACCGTCAGTACGGCGGCATATCGTGGTTCACCAAGCCCATTTTCAATTTTCAGACCAATACCAAGTCCTTGATTTGGCAGACCAATGCCATACACACCTGCTGCCCCCGATTTTAACACCACCTGATTTGGAAACTGTTGCATCAAGGCGGCACAAAACCGACCTGATCCCGACATATTCTTAGGATAGGCAATCATGGCGTTACGAATATTGTTTAGTCCTTTTTGCCTTTGAATTGTTGTTGTCAATGATGGATCAGCCAAACGTGAAAAGAGCAGGGCTATTTTATCAATGGGTAGTGCGAAAGTTGGAACACCACAGCCGTCAATCGCAACGCCAATGTCGTTTGTTGACATCTCACCGACTTTCGCCACAGTATGAAGAATTTCTTGTTGAATCGGATGGGATAGGCCTAGATATCCTTCAGTGGGAAATCCTTTAATCTGGCATCCCATTAGCATACCTGTGTGTTTCCCTGAACAGTTGGAATGAATGGCAGTTGGTTCCTGGCAGTTTCGGATCATTTTAAGTTGGGTTGGCATGTGTCCAGGCAAATGAGGTCCACACTGGAGTGCTTCTTCTGTCAGCCCAGTTTTTTTTAGAATCTGTCGGACTAATTCAAGGTGGAAATCCTCGCCGCTATGAGAGGCACACATGACCGATATTTCGGCTGGTTTCAGCTTAAACTTTTCAATTGCTTGGGCTTCAATGGTTGGCAAAAGTTGAAAAGGTTTAGCTGCTGATCTCATAAAGGTGACCAGTTCCGGATTTCCGGCGGCGTATTGCAGGTTTCCTTTAGTATCTACAACGGCAATAGCCCCACGATGAACCGTTTCTGTAATCGTTCCTCGGGTGGTTTCGATAAGTGGTACGGTATCTAGTGGACGCATTAAAGTATGTTATAAGACCAAATCTTTGTTTTCTTACTTAAAGCGTATTGAATCTCCCATTTGAATTCTGCCTCCTGTAACGACGAGACAAAGGACGCCCCCCCGCCAAGCTGGTGTTAGTGCATCCTGTAAACCGCTATAAGCTTCATCCATCCGAGAGCATGGTTGTGTTTCACCAGTAACCTGAAGGACAATTTCACCTATTTGGAGATGACTACCTATCGTGTTTTCGAAGGAGATTCCGTCAGTCAGCAAATTAGCTCGCCTAGTTGTCCAAGGAAGGTCGGCACCTAAATCTGAGCATGCATCGCCCCAATCTTCCTCGGCTAACAGGGTCACCTGACGTGTCACGTGTTTTCCCCGAAAGTCTCCATCGATACCTAGATCTATTGAAACATCTGCCGCATTTAATAACTCCATAGGTGCACGCGATTCTTTCCGAATTGCAATTCCTTTCAATTTTCCATTCCGCATCATGAAGCCCTTTCTTAATTATATTTCTTTTTACTCATTAGTAATCCAGTTTTTCTGGCATGATTTTTCTCTTACGACGATGTAGTTTTACCTGATCACTGTAAAAGAACGGATCGCAGTCCAACCCTATTTCGCGATCTAAAAATAATGGAAAGTCCTCTGCCGGTGGCTTGGCGTTGTGATAAGCCCATTTATAACTTCGCATAATTATACGTTGTTCACGGTTAAGGATCGACATCCATTCCGGCGAGGATTGCAAGCGGTCAGCAGGGGTAATCCAGGAAGGACAATAGGCAACAAAGATGTTTTTTCGCGTCACCTCACTCTCATTTGGCTCAACACGATGCCAAATGCTTGAGTTCATAATTGTCATCGTTCCCTTAGGCAGACAGAGAATTCGCTCACCAGAAACGCTTTCATGCGTGTCGTAAGCATCCAAGTATTGCTGGCGATGACTTCCTGGCATCACAACCATATTCCCCATCTTCTGGTGCGAAATATCTGTCAACCAGTATCCAATTTTAATCTGTAACGGCAAGTGTGATGAAAAGACACCATACGGTAGCGCTCGTGCCCCGTCAGGATGCCAGATATTGTAGTTATTGTCGCCGGGGGGACGGATGAAGATCTGGCTTTGATGCAGCTTTAGCAACTCGCCAAAAATATCGTATGCGAATCCGACATGACGAGAATGATCAATTAGGTTAGTAAAAACCGAATTTAATTCAACAATATTATCCTTACCCCAGTATTCGCCATCTTGATATTTGGCATCAGTTGATGTCACCCGGTCAATGGCATCGATGTATTCAGCGACACCATCATCCGATATGGCATCTTCAATGATGATAATGCCGTCTTAGTTGAATAATTCCCATTGTTGAAGAGTAAATCCATCGGGTGCTTTACGGTATTTTTCAGTTATCCGCATTTCGTTAGAGAACCTCATTGAGCGAAATAGTTTTTCTGGGACCTGGATCGAGATAGAAAGGCATCGCACACCAGTTTCGGCGCAGCAGATGAAATGCCGTGCGCAGTTTTAAGCTGAATCTGCTGGTTCTGTGGAATCATATCAGGTGGCTGGGCATGTAATACGACATCATCTGGACTCCAGACCCAGATAAGTTTATTCAATCCGACTGATTCAAAAGTAGCGGCGTCAAAATTGTTAGCTGGATGACGAATTGAAGTTGTATTCGCATCGAGAACACGATACGAATCGCAATGTCCTTCAATTGAAAATCGCTGGTGGTTCGAAGGCCCTGACGGCAACTCTCGTTTTGTGTAATATGTTTGGGTGACGTAGCGTCCAATCATATGCCCCAACCTTGAGTTTCGTATCAATCGACTTAGATGAATTGCTGCCTTAGTCCCGAAGGTCAAGTGGCGTTCGAAAGCTGGAGCTTCTAAAACGATATAACCCATTTTGTCGAACGTCATCGGATACTGTTTTACTGCGTTGTAGGTGACCGCGCCGCCCATCGAGTGTCCCCAGATGATCCAGTTTTCAAAGCCGATTGTATACTTGCTTGACAGTATTTTCAGGGCTTGGTGAACATAGCGTGCAAATACCGGAATCGTGAAGGGTTCTAGAATGGAAGAGGTTCCCCATTTTTCCTGATCATATCCTGGATACTCTAGCGCAATGCTGCGGCAGCCGTACTGCGCCAAACATTCAGCCAGAGGTTGAAAGTACAGCGCAGTTGCCCTAATACCATGGGCAAACAAGATGGTAAATGTATGGCCTGGTGTATTAAATGGGTCAAGAGTATAATAACGTAATCCAACTTTTTGTCCATCGACTTCAATGGGGATTTCAGGCTGTGGCTTCAACATTAATCAGGTGCAGCGGCATCTCCGCTTTCGATCATACTCAGTAGCGGCGAATCTTCTATTTCAAGTGGTAAATTGATCTTTTGACGACGACGGCTAGATTCGTAGGTAGCAAAGATCAACTCGGTTGCTTGCAATGATTTTCGTCCGCTGAGCTCTGGTTCTTCACCAGTTTTGACGCACTCAATCAGGTTCAGTACCGATAACGTTGTGTCGTTATAACCTTCAGGAACAGCACCTTGCGGATCCACCGTTTCCCAGTCAGATGCTCCTCGAGCTAGTATGCGTAATGATACCCCGGCTGCGTGTACCTCGATTCTACCATGGGTGCCAATAAGTCGGTTGCCCGCACCTGCTACCCCGGTACCGCCTGTTCCAAGTAGACCTTCCAAACCATTTTGCCAACGGATCCAGGATAACCCACAATTCTCAACTGGCACGCCAAACACCCGATGGGTTGCTGTGCTGTCAATTTGACCCATAACCCAATCTACCGGTTCATCGTTATTGTAAAAGAAGAACATATCAAACCAGTGGGTTCCCCAGTCTAGCAGATTGCCGCAGGCAGCTTCAACACGGACAAGATCGCCGATTGTTCCATCGTGTGCCAACTCCTTTGCTCTGACAAATTCGGCTCCAAATCGACGTTGATGACAAAAGGTAATCATGACATTGTTATCAAGACAGGCTTGGTACTGTTTTTTAGCTTCCCCCCAAGTGGGCGCCATCGGTTTTTCTGCATGAACGGCTCGAATACCACTGTTAGCTGCGTTGATAATCATGTCGGTGTGCATTTCAATCCAAGTGCAAACACTAACAAAATCAAGGTTCTCTTGATCTAGCATCTCCCTATAGTCCTGATAAGTGTTTGGTACATCAAAACTTTCGGCGAAATTGTTGGAACTTCCCTCAATTGGATCGGCACAGGCAATAATATCGACATCATCTGATGCTTGGTACCCTTGGGCATGTGCGCGTCCTCGTCCGCCACAACCGATAATACCAGCTTTCATTTTGGCCATAGAGTCCTCCTTTTTTTACTGTTGGTAATCTTGCGCAATTGTATTTAACAACCCCGCGTTTACATAACCACGATGTAAAATCACGCGATATTTAAACTTTAAAATTTTATCTCTGCTGAGCATGATAGATTCGTAATAGGTTGGTGACGGATGCAATAATCCGTAATTTTTGTTGTTGCGTACCCACCATGTTGTTGGATGACGGAGATTTGATGGGGAATCAATAATTGTAGCACCGTAAACTTGATTGTCTTCCGGATGAACTCCGGTCAAACTGCACCATGTACTCTGATTACCGAATATCTTATCGGTATTGGTCCGACCGTTGGCATCGAGGGGTTCACCTGGAGTCAGCACATTATCAAATCGGATGGTCAGACCGCTATAGAAAAGTCCACCATCACCAGGTTTCCCGCGTTTAAGGTCGAAGGTGACATCTTGATTGTTTGGTTGAAAATCGAAAGAAATGTCAATGACTAAATTGTCTGGATTCGGTGGATGTACAAAGGTTCGTCGAGTTTCCGACAGATGTTTGGTTTCCTTCCAATCAATCCAGAAGTTTTCGGTGGTGAAGGAAGCCCCATTTTGATCAAAAGATTGGTCGCAGATCTTCTGATGAACAATCCGACCATAGCCGGTTGGACTAGCATCTAGCGATGGTTGTTCCCAAAAATTCACGCCGTTGACCAATTTCCAGGCTATCCACATGCCTTGATGATGAACGTGGTCTGACGGTTGATTCATAGTTAAAATCGGCGAGTCTGGTAAGCGGAGAGGATGCCAATATGGCCGATACCCATCCAAGGGGAAATTGTAATCCATGATGATTTCATCCTGCCAGGTTAGGCGTAACCTGTTCCCAATTTGATTCAGTAAAAACATAACACAACTCCATTTCACATTCGATTCAGAATTTGCGTGCCGTTGATGTTGATTGCAAGTTCATAATTCTCTTTCAGGTATCGGGCAATAATTGGATGTCGTTGTTCGCTAGGAATACCATCAATGTTATCAAACCAGCCACCGGTTTTGAAAATTACTAGGTTTGTTTTATCATTTTTCAAATCATTAATGACTTCCGTTTGCATATCAGGTGTTGATGCGTAGGCTACCTGGTGATACCGTGTTGCACTTGGGCGATTAGCAAAAAAGTAGTAAGCACCTTGGCTGGTAAAGTCAAAGATCTTCTCGTTAGGCTGTGTCTTATTTTGAATATAGGTAACGACACGAGCAACGTGTTCTGCTTGGTCAGTTGGTATATTTTCTCTGCCCACTCTTTTCAGTATAAGATGTTCTTCCACCAATTTCGAGCTTCGGTTCATGAATTGATGCACTCGTGATTTAAAAGCATGCACTGGATGATGTACCTCTTGCAGATAGTAAGCCATGCCGGTGCTTAGAACACCGATGAGGATGGCTGCCCAGATTTGATCCGTTTTTTGACGGACAAGCTGGTCAATACCACGTTCGATGATAAGGATACCGATTACCCATAAAAATGTCGACCCGAAAATGAGATGCCCTCCATC
Organism: Candidatus Poribacteria bacterium; assembly: GCA_012963885.1. GTDB lineage: Bacteria > Poribacteria > WGA-4E > WGA-4E > UBA9662 > UBA9662. The sequence goes on from DTUY01000367.1 coordinate 19,594, forward strand.
AGACCGACCAAGTGCAGTACGAAAAAAAGTCGCTCCGCCAAGAAGTGTAAGAAGAAGTCGGATGCAACCGTCACTATTCCAAAATCCACCACGAATTAATCGGTATGCCAAGTAACTGGCAGTCACCACGAAGATGGCGATAGGAAGGTACCACCGGAACCCTTCACTTTTTATGAAAACCATCCATTGATTTTGAACCGCAGGATCGTTTAACGGTTTCAGTATGCTTGATAGTGATGGAAACCGTAATCCCCAAGTTGGGACTTGGTATCGGCACTGAATCCAGATGTTGATAACTAAATCGTCTAGCGCACCATGCAAAATGAAATAGGTTAAAACCGGTAAGCTTCCGATTAAGACACCACTGCCGTAACATCCCAGTGGCAATAGCTGTTTTCGTTTGGAGGGCTCTCGTCGAACTCCGTAGAGAAAAAGGAAGATGCTGGTTGATCCAAGCGTATACAGTCCGATTTCAGTGCTGTACCAAAAGGCCAGATTAGCAAAAAAACCCGCTGTGATCAATTTCCAGCCGAAAGCCACACTGTACGTGAACGTTTCTTTCAGCTTTTGGCGAACCCTGTTTCCTATAGTTCGAGCTGAATGAGGCCAAGGAAATGATGCGGAAGTGTTTAATAGGTTCCAACCAGCGTATAATCCATCGTCGTGATGGGTTTTTAAGTAATTGGCAACCCAAGCAAAACTGATTAAAGCGAGACTGTGTCGAGCCGTTACCCAATTTCCTTCTGATGCCATGATTAGGGTCAGTAGAATAGACGGAATGGTGCCGAAACGAAAAAGCTGTGTGCCGAGCAAGTAAATTGCAACATACCCAAATGGTTCTAAAAGGTGCGACATTTTTCGGACACCTTCAAGAGAAACCCCAAAGATTTTGCTGCCTAACCAGGCGAGCCCCGCATTCTGAAATAGTCCATGTTGTAGATAGATATCTCGAAATGGTAAACCACCGTGCATCATCTCGTTCAGTGGTGCCAATCGTTCACCTTCGTGAAATAGATCAATTGTTGAAGAACCATGTCCGGAATAAATCAGTGAATAGATCAGGGTTGGTAGGATGAGGAATTTGCAGATTCGAAATACTGGATGATTAAACCTACGTTTCTCAACAATATGCCTGTAGATTTGTTGTTGCTTGGTTGCTTCAACTGGGAGAGTCGGTGTTGATCTATTTCTTCCTTTAATGTGCCATCCAATAATTCCGATTTTAGTAATAAATACCAATGCCATCGGTAGGACCAATCCAAACAGTGGATTTCGGTGGAGATCCCAGATGCGGTACCATGTTAATAGCAAAAAGGAGGAAGCAAGAGCATTCCGTCTCAGCAACAAAACTGTTGGCTGGCGTACCCATTTGGCAACAACCTGAGAAAAGATGACCCAGCAGAACGTGTAAATAAGGGTTGTTGTCGGAATACCAATCAGTGCCAGCAGATAATAGAAAAGTTCCTGATGCTTTGGGTAGTTGTTAACGCCAACCCAGCCAATGACTTCTGATGTATGCGGTTGAAAAAGGAGAAACTTGTGAATCCAGAAGCCAAAGGCAGTGGCAAGTGAAAACGCTGAAGCGACGACTAAGGCATGATACAGTCGAACGTTGGGCTCTTGTATCTGTTTGAGATTGACATATAGAAAAGATTTCCGGCCCATTTGAAAGGTGATTAGTTTGTTAGCTTTCAACGACGGCTTTCATTTTGTCCAAACCGATTTTCGCTACTTCAAGCGGATCCTGTTCCCAGTAGTTTGGATTGAATAGCTCCAGAGAGATGACACCACTATATCCGGAAGAACGCAGGATTGAGATCATCTGTCCCAGATCAAGGATACCGTCACCTGGATAGACACGATCCGCATCGGTTTGTGTCTCTCGTGCGGGCGAAGCCGGAGCGTCGTTAAAATGGAAGACTGCTATTTTTTCAGCCGGGATTCCCTGAATGTCTTCGGTCTCTCCGCCGCCACGAAAGATATGGAATGGATCTAGTACGATCGTACTGTCAGGATGATTCGCCCTTTCGATGATCTGCCAGGCGTCTTTAACTTGATTTACGCCTTGGACAAAGCCGAGAAATTCCATGGCTGGCGATATACCGAGTTTTCGTCCAATTTCAAGTAGTTCCCGATAATTTTTCCCACCGAGTTCTAGGTCCGCTTCCTCCATTGGGGGACTGGCAACAATCCGTTGGGATCCGATAGCGATTGCTTGATTCATGCGGCGTTTGGTTTCCTCAATTGCCTGCACGTGTTCGTACCCAGTTGTGTTTAACCATCCGTGCAGGGCGATAACTGTTGGTACAGTTAGACCGTGATCTCCTAGTGCTGATTTAACATCGGACAACGAACCTCCATCCTCTTCGTATGCCGTTAGATCATCGTTCCATAACTCTATTGCCTCATAACCAGCTGAGGCGGCAACTTTAATCTTATCCATTAGCCCAGAAGGGCGAATAGTACTCGTGTTTAAACCAAGTTTAAATTGATTCATTAAATTTCTCCTGATTGCTTCTTTCCCTTTAGGGGTTTTATGAAGTTCGAGGGGGTCGTTTCGGCAGATGATGCCAATTTGTCATTCCGTCTCTGTTTTCAGTTTGGGCCTAGAAAAATTGCTAAACTAATTATAACACCGCCGCAATTTTTTTTCTATTTCTAGAATTCTCAAGTTGAAGTTGAATAAATTAACTTGATTCGATTTTAAGTCAGTAGGTATAATGTGATTTATATCGTTTTTTTGCGGGCACAATCAAAATTCTATAAGCAAGAACGTACATCAAATCAGGAGATTTGATCAAAATGAGTAAGAACGACAAGATTCGGGTTGGCGTCATTGGACCGGGAGGTGCTGGTCGCGGAAACACACTCGCATTTGCAACTCGTGATGACGTTGATATGGTTGCTGCAGCCGATACAAGTGAGGATAGCCTCAATGCATTGGAAAACTCAATGCGAGAGCAAATTGAAGGTTATAAAGAAGACAGTTTCAAACGTTACCTTGGCGATTATGAATTTATTGAGATGTTAAATAAAGAAGACCTTGATATTGTTGGTATTTTCTCTCCACATTCCCTGCATGATCTGAATATTCGCTATGCTTTGCGGGCAGGTTGCAGTGTAATGGTTGAGAAGCCTATGGCGAACCATGTTGGAGATGCAATTGCTGTTACAAGGATGGCTATGGGACGAGGTCTTCACCTGGTTATAGGCTATCAGCGTCATTATTCCAATACGTATTTAACTGGTAGAAAAGCAATTTCGGATGGGCTGATTGGTGATATCGAGAAATTTGATGTCTATTTGGCACAACGGTGGGGAGCCGGCGGATGGCGCGGCGACCCTAGGTTTTCCGGTGGTGGGCAACCCAATGATTCAGGAAGTCACCTGCAAGATATTTTTTTGTGGATGACGGGATTTTTACCGAAAAAACTGCATGGAACCACAGACATGGTATTTGAAGATGATGAGGGGAACGTAATACCGAAATTTGTTGAGATTAATTCCGATTCTGAAGTAACTATGGATAATGGTGCAGTTGGTCGCATAAAGATTGTTGGTAATACTGACGTTGGATTTGAAGAGTGGGTTGTTCTCGAAGGTGATGAAGGCAAACTCGAAATAAAAAGTGGCGTTCACTACACTTCAAAAGGTGGGGAAACTCAGGAACTCCTATATGATCGTCCGGAAGGTTATCCGGAAAGTAAGGTTGATCAGATCGTCGGATTGGTCAAAGGTGACTATGATGCAAACTATACTTCGGGGATTAATGGTATTCGTACTGCTTGGTTGACCAACTCAATAATTGAAGCTGGTAAAGGAGTGGATGAATGGAATACAGTGGATTGCGATTTACTGGTTGAACGGGAAGGTTATGACCGACAATATGTGCATAATCTTATTAAAGAATGCGAAAACAAGAACATGTATTAGAACAGAAGATGGAAAAAATTATGAAAATACCAAAACTGGTTATGGTTATGGTAGTAGCTTTTGTCATTTTGTATGGATGTTTATCAACTTCTGGTGGGCTGGGGCAGGCTGAAAAATTTATTGCAGAAAAAGACTATCAGGGTGCAGTAGACACCTATAACGAGATTATTCAATCCCAACTTAGTAGTGATCAGGGGCGAAAAGCTCAACTCGGTTTGGCTAAGCTTTATATCGAAAAAATGGATCTTCCGGAACAAGGTATTGAAATCTATCAAAACCTGACTGAAGCTGCACCAGAAAGCCCAGAAGCTGCAGAAGCCCATTATAAATGTGGAATCTGCAACTATAAAGCTGAGAAGTATGGGGAAGCTGCGAAGTCTTTTAACGTTGTCATAAACAAATTTCCAAATCTTGAGTGGGCTAATAATGCTCAATTGATGTTGGCCAAGAGTTACGAGAAAGCTCAGAATTTCGAAAAAGCTGCCGAAATCTATGACAATTTCGCCAATCGCAATCCGAAAAATGAGCGTGCTGCAACAGCGCTTATAAATAAAGCTCGGATTGAAAGAAACTACCTGAAAAATACTGAAGAGGCAACAAATACTTACCAACGAGTGGTAAGGAAATATGGGTTATTGGAAGAAGCAAGTAATCAATTGAGCGAGGCAACAAAAGAACTGGAAGCACTCGGCGCAGTTGTTCCTGAACCCGATAATCCGTTAGCATCCAGAGCGGGGCGTGCCTTACAAAAACAGCGTGACCGACTTGAAAGAGATCGACCACGAAACACATCTGGCCGAAGTCCTGCTATGGGCAATGTAAGAGAGTTGGTACAAAACTCTGGTTTTGGTGTTAGTGCAGGGGAAGTGATGTCTACTTTTGGTTCAATTCAGACCGATGAACAGGGGACTTTTCATGATGCTATGCTAATGATTGCTAACATGACATACCAAGAAGAAAACTATCGTGATGCTGGGGCACTCTATTTTCGTGCCATAAGCCTTGCTAAAGCTGATGATGCCAAAATTGATCCCTATTCTCACGTAAAGCTTTCAATTTGCTATCGAAAACTCGGCATGCATACGCGTGCCGATGAAGTGTTGCAGCAAGCCCTGAGAAAGGACAGAGAAGTTCTGGACGTTATTATCCGGTCCGGACAAAGTCAATACATAAATGAAGAGTATGAAAAAGCGGCTGAAACCTATAAATCGGTTCTGGGATTTAACCGTAAAAAGGATCCTGAGATTTACTGGAAATTAAGTTTAATTCACAAAAAGACGAAAGAGCCTGAAAAAGAAATGGAATACCTTGAACGAGCAATCGTCGGGGACATGGAGTATGTAGACGCGCTTCAAAGTTTAGCAGAAGTGTTGCATTACCGACTGGGCAATACTGAGAGAGCGGGATTCTACCAAGATTTAGTGGATGGAAAAGGTAATACCTATGAAGTCCAGAGAGAGCTTGGAAATTTGTGTTATAAATACGCCAGTTACTCACGCGCGAAAACTAAGTATCGTATTGCCGCACGCAATGTGATGCGAGAGCTTGAGAAAGTAAAGGGAGAAGCTGAAAAGCGGTCTTTAACTAATTTGTACCTTGAGTCACTGGTTCATGTCAGTATGTCAGACTATAAGTTCGGGAAAGAAGAAGAGGCTGTTAAAACAATCGAGGGACTAGCTGAAGACTATCCGGATCATGCTCTAATCGACTATGGTCGAGGACAGGTTGCCTTGTTGAAAGAAGATACGGAAGCTGCAATTGGGCTTTTTAATTCTTCAATTGAAAAAGATCCGAGGTCTGATGCGGCTCCAACTGTACTTGGGAATTACTATATGTCGGTTGATAAAACCAACGAAGCAATTGCAGTGTGGGAGCATTTCCTACAAAACAATCGTTACCATAAGAAGCTTCGTAAACGTCTTAATCAGGCCAAGAAACTAGTCGAATGAACCAACACAATGGATTTTGGATCAAAAGTTTAAGGTGTAGTTAACAGCGTTTCGAAAAATTGCCAGTCCATCCCCTTCTTCCGGTAAATTTTCACGTGTCCAGCGAGGGTGATTATGCCGGATAAGGTAACGTTCTGGGTGAGGCATCATTCCTAAAATCCTTCCAGTGGGATCACAGACACCAGCAATATTTCGATGAGATCCATTTGGATTGTTCGGATAGCCTGACGGCATGTAACGGAAGACTATCTGACCGTTTGCTTCAAGCTGATCTAGGATTGGATCCGAGGCGATAAATCGCCCTTCAGCGTGTGCGACGGGCAAGTAAATCTCATTTTTCAAACCCTCAGTGAAGACTGACATGTTTTTATCTGTTTTCAGATTCACCCAACGACACTCAAATTTGGTTGATGTATTCATTGCCAGTGTTGCTTGCTGATCGATCTGCTGGGAGTTTATCCTAGGTAGAAGACCTGATCTAACCAATACTTGGAATCCGTTGCATATTCCAAGTATTAATCCTCCCCGGTCGACAAATTCCGTAACTTGGTCAATTAATTTGAACTTAATCTCGTTGGCGAGCAGAATTCCGGCAGCGATGTCGTCACCATATGAAAATCCACCTGGAATTGCCATAATGTGGTAATCGATGAGGTAGATTTGATTATTGATCAATTTGTTTATGTGAACTAGACTTGTGTCAGCACCCGCCAATTGAAAGGCGTAATCCGTTTCATAATCACAGTTTGTTCCTGCTGTACGGAGGATTAGGACTTTGGGTTTGGTCATAGACCGTTGTCTTTCTCTTTTATTTTATGGTTTACCAGTTGAAGGTTCCTTGCCAGCTTGCTTTAAGTTGATCAATAGTTGTATCAACAACCTTTTGTCCAGTTTCTATCCCATCTATAGTAAATTCTTTTCCTTCGATTACCTGACCGATTACGCTGATTGGTACGCCGATCATCGCATTCTCAAATTCTTTCTGGCTCTTGGGAGCAATTTCAACGATAAATCGGCTGTTTGATTCTGAGAACAGAATTAAGTCATCAGCATTTGTCTGATCATTTCGTGGAACGTTGGATAAATCTAGATCCATTCCAAATCCTCCGGCGAATGCCATCTCCGCACTGGCTACGCCAATCCCTCCCTCGGAGCAGTCGTGGCATGATCTAATAAGTCGCTGGTCAATGGCATGATTCAAAGATTGAATCACCCGTTTTCCGATTTCAGGTCGAACTACTGGTACACTGTTCCCGACGAAATCGTGGATGGCGTTATAGTGACTCCCCCCAATTTCATCGTAGGTTTTGCCAATAACGTAAATCAGATTCCCAGGCGATTTGGCATCCATGGTGATTGCTGTGTCCACGTTGTCAATAACACTGATCGCTGAGATAAGTAAAGTGCTGGGGATCGCTAATTGATCTCCGGTTGAAGTATCACGGTATTCGTTATACAGACTATCCTTACCGGAAATAAATGGGGTGCCATAAGCCAATGCGATATCATAACATGCCTGTGCTGCACGAACGAGCCCACCTAACCGATCCGGTTTGTCAGGGTTGCCCCAACTGAAATTGTCCAGAAGTGCGACCCGATCAAAACGCCCACCGACCGCAATCACATTCCGAATTGCTTCATCAATAGCGGAAGCGGCCATATGATATGGATCAATATCTCCGAAAAGGGGATTGATGCCGTTTGCTATCACGACTCCTTTCTTTGAACCGAGCACCGGCAACGTCACGCAAGCGTCACTCGGACCATCATTTTCAATTCCGACCAGAGGCTTAATCGTCATGCCTCCTTGTACCTCGTGATCATATTGCCGTATCACCCATTCTTTACTGGCAACATTCGGGCTGGCGAGGATTTGGTGGAGGGGGTCGGTCAGATTCGTAGATCTCTCGAAATCAGGATCAGGATGTAAAGGCTTTGTCCAAACTGCCCGTTTGGTAATTCGGGGGATTCCGTGGTGCAGAAAGTCCATATCGAGATCCGCCAGAATGTGACCTTGGTAATGGATGTGCAGTTTTTTGGTGTCGGTGAATTTCCCCAGAACAGTAACCTCCACAGACTCTGCTTGGCAGATTTCAAGGAATGTATCAAGATTATGTGGAGGAACAGCAATCACCATTCGTTCTTGTGCTTCCGACAGCCAGATCTCCCAAGGGGCTAGTCCTTCATACTTCAACGAGACATCGTCTAAATAAACCTCGGCTCCGCAATCCGCTCCCATTTCACCGATGGCTGAGGAGAATCCACCGGCTCCGCAATCCGTAATGCAATTGTACAGGTTCAGATCCCGCGCCTGAATTAAGACGTCAGTAATTTTTTTCTCCACAATCGGATTGCCAATTTGGACGACGCTTCCAAGGTTTTCAGACGAATCATCAAGTTCAAGTGATGAAAACGTTGCGCCATGAATACCATCCCGACCAGTCCTCCCTCCAATAACAACGATTGCATCGCCGAGTGCAACTTTTTTTTGACACCGGTTTGCAGGAATAATACCGACATTTCCACAGTAAACAAGGGGATTACAGGTATACCGGTAATCAAAAAGGATTGCTCCGTTTGCTGTTGGAATTCCCATCCGGTTACCATAATCCCTGACGCCAGAGACGACACCTTTAAAAACGCGCTTGGGGTGAAGTGAGCCCTTGGGCAGTTGGTTATAGTCTAAATCCGGTAATCCAAGGCAGAAAACATTTGTGTTGAGAATCGGCTTTGCACCTAAACCGGTTCCCAGTGAGTCACGAATCACCCCCCCAATCCCCGTTCCCGCACCACCGTAGGGCTCAATCGCAGATGGATGGTTGTGGGTTTCGACTTTAAAAACGATGTTGTGCTGATCATCAAATTCAATAATACCTGCGTTGTCTTCAAAAACGGATACACACCAACTTTTATTTAGTTCTTTGGTTGCTTGGATAATTGTTGTTTTAAGTAACCCGTTGATTGTAATAGGTTGCTGATCGTTTTCGATATACTCGATTAAACCACGAAAAGTTTTATGAACACAGTGCTCTGACCAAGTTTGTGCCAGGGTTTCGATTTCCACATCGGTCGGATCTCTACTAATTCCTGCAAAGTGCGATTGAATTGCTTGCATCTCTGTCAGGTTGAGTGACAGTAACCCATCCTGACTAATTCTTAATAGCTCTGTGTTATCGGCATTTTGAATAGGAATTCTTTTAAAATTCATCTCAACTCTTGGTGCATGAGTTTATTTTCCTTACTAATATATCATATAATCTTTTAGCTAATTTCGCTCGGATCCAAAATTGCAACGTGCGGCAAGTTTCTGTGCTTTTGCGCATAATCTAGACCGTAACCAACAACAAAATGATCGTCAATTTCGAATCCAACGTAGTCAATTTGAACAGGTTTTACTCTGCGGGATGATTTATTCAGCAGGCTGCAGACCTTGAGACTCGCCGGGGCTGTACGTTGAATTTCTTCGATTAGCAAAGTGAGACTAAGGCCAGTATCAATGATGTCTTCAACGATGATAATGTCGGTATCTTTAAAATTTGTTTTAAAATTGTGAACTAAATTGGTTTCTCCGGAAGATATTGATTTATTAGCATAACTTGAGATCTGGACAAACTCACAGATTACATCCAATGTGATAGCCCTCATAACGTCAGCGAAAAAAATAATGGATCCTTTCAACACACAAACAAGGGTTGGTATTCGCGCATGATAATCTTGGGAGATCTCCATCCCGAGTTGACGAACACGATCTTGAATCTCGGATTCACTGATTAAGATTTTCATAGGTGACATGTAACACTCTTTTGGTCCTCTTACTGATCCGAAACAGGTCGCTTGTTCGGTAACCGATAACCCACATGATTTGGGCTTCGCATACTAGCAATGGTAAGCGGTCACGCTCTGATTGTGGAACTTTGGCGTCGATAAGTAGATCTTTTATTTTTTTTCGTCCTGCCATTCCGAAAGGTTGGAAGCAATCCCCATCACGCCGGTTGCGGACATAGAGCGGAAATTGGCTGATGTCCCAGTCAAAGACTGCTTCAAACTTGCCGTCAGGATAGCTTGAAGGTAAATTGCTTCTTACTGAAGTTGAGATTTTACCATGAATCGCCGGGAGATCAGTAACATTTGGTACCGTAACCTCATACTGAAACTCGTCAGTTTGGATAGGAGATTGGTCTAACACCAGTTGGTTATAGGCACGAGAGAAAACCAGACCATTCGGCAGGTGGAGTCTGCCGTTGGGCAAATGACCATTAATCAAGTCAATCATAGACTCGAAGTGTTTATAATAAAGATCGGCGGTGCAACCCAGTTGTTCTATCATAGCCAATCGAAGGATTCGGCGTTGAATAGCAGGATGTTGATTGAGAAAATTGTCTCGATCTAGTATGTTTGCTCCGATCTTACACGCATCAAAAGCGGTAGTAGCAATCGTATCCAGAAAATCCGATTCTCCTTGAAGGATCTCGGCCATCCGGTTTAGGGCCTCCTGTATATTCGGATTGTAATTTTCTTTTAGGTGTGGCATTAGATCAATCCGAATCCGGTTTCTCAAGTAACCTCGATCCATATTTGATTCATCATGGCATGGTGTTAAACCCAACGAATGAGTGAATTCTTCGATCTCAGTACGTGAAGAGGTAAGGAGTGGTCGAATGAATTTGCCGTCTCGCACCTTAAGCATTCCTCGGAGTCCAGTTATACCCGAACCGCGAAAGAGGCGCATTAGAACTGTTTCAGCTTGATCTCCAAGGTGGTGGCCGAGCGCAATTTTTGAAGCTCCTATTTGGTTGGAGACTTGCTCGAAGAATTGATATCTAGCTTGTCGTGCACTTGCTTCGGAAGAGTTTGGCAGGGAAATTTCTCGAACTGTCACCGGAAGATCCAAGCTTTGTGCCTGTTGACAAACATAAGTTGTGTCCTTAGCTGCATTGGATCTTAGACCGTGATTTAAATGTGCTACGTGAAGATGACAGCCAAGTTGGCTTTGTAAATTGTTGAGCGAGTGGAGTAGTGCCAGTGAATCTGTCCCTCCGGAAACGGCGACAAGAACAATTTCCTTGGAGGAAATCATGTTGTGTTTGCATATAAACTGGTATATACGGTGAGAAAATCGCTTGGGCATATTTCTCATGTTGTGGAAGGATTGCCGGCAGGGAGACTCGAACTCCCAACCTCACGATTATGAGTCGTACGCTCTAACCAGTTGAGCTACACCGGCAAGCAAAAGAAATGGGAAACGCGCGTCAATTGCGTCCCCCATTTTCAGAATTGCAGGGGTGGGATTCGAACCCACGACCTCCGGGTTATGAGCCCGACGAGCTACCGGACTGCTCTACCCTGCGACAAGTTTACGCCGTAATGAGTAAAGTGTGGTGGGCGAGAAGGGACTTGAACCCTTAAGCTCGTATTAGGAGCGACGGATTTTAAGTCCGTTGTGTTTACCAATTTCACCACTCGCCCTTCATGCTCAGGTTGGTAAACAGCGTAGTAAATAGTAAATTATATTGTTTAGATTTGTCAACTCTTTTTTTAATTAAGCAACCTGGAATCAGAACGTAGAATGTGATATGTCTGCTCACCGGGTTTGCTATAACCGTATTGGCGAACAAGACGTTCTCGTGTCAGCGGATTTGTCTGCAATTTGACAATTTCTATTTTTAATTGATCCCATTCTTCTTTGAGATCGGCAATGTCTTGCAAATAATTTTTTTCTGCATAAATCGATTTCCGCCATTTGCCGAATTCATCGAATGAACAGCGTAAGTTTATTAGAAAGAGTAGCGTGACAATGATAACAAGAAATAATTGAATAATTCGCATACAGTTTAATTATCCGTGATTTTCGTTATTGAAGATTGTAGAACACGTTTTTTCCTTTAAAAACAACATGTTCGCCCAATTCTTCCTCGATTCGGAGGAGTTGGTTGTATTTGCAAACACGGTCGGTTCGACAGAGCGAACCGGTCTTAATCTGGCCCGCGTTGGTTGCAACAGCTATATCGGAGATCGTTGTATCCTCGGTTTCACCTGATCTGTGTGATATTATAGCCGTATAGTTGAAACGTTTTGCTAATTCAATGGCATCGAGTGTTTCAGTCAGAGATCCAATCTGATTAACTTTGACCAGAATAGCATTTCCAACCTCACGTTCAATTCCCTGCCTTAGTCGATTGGTGTTAGTTACAAACAGGTCGTCTCCCACAAGTTGTACTCTATCTCCAATGGCATCTGTTAGCATCTTCCATCCATCCCAGTCGTCTTCGGCCATTCCGTCCTCAATTGAAATAATTGGGTATTTCTCAGAAAGCGTAGCGTAAAACTCTACCATTTCTTCTGGTGATTTGTTTGGCTTTGATTCTGCTTCAAGTACATAAGTTCCGTCTTGATAAAATTCACTAGATGCTGGATCCAAAGCAATTAGGATTTCATCGCTGGGCTGATATTTGGCTCGTTCAATGGCCTCAATAATTACCTGTAGAGCTTCTTCATTAGAACTCAGGTTGGGTGCAAATCCGCCTTCATCGCCAACAGCTGTATTGTAATTTTTGGATTTCAATACTGATTTGAGACTGTGGAAGACCTCAGTTCCGATCCGCAATGCTTGGCTGAACGTTTCAGCTCCGACTGGCATGATCATGAATTCCTGAAAATCAACATTATTATCAGCGTGTGAACCGCCGTTCAGGATATTCATCATTGGTAACGGAAGTTCCTTGGCATTGGTTCCACCAATATATTTATAAAGTGGTAGATTAAGACTGTGTGCAGCTGATTTTGCCACTGCCAGAGAAACACCTAATATTGCGTTAGCCCCCAAATTTTCTTTGTTTGGTGTGCCATCAAGGTCAATCATTGTCTGGTCGACGTTTGCCTGATCAAGGGCGTTTGTTCCAACTAAGGCGTCAGCGATGACTGAATTAATGTTTTGTATCGCTTTGCTAACTCCTTTGCCTAGGTACCGATCAGCATTTTCATCTCGAAGTTCAACAGCTTCATGTTTACCTGTTGATGCTCCTGACGGAACGGCTGCTCGTCCAAGTGCACCTGATTCCAAGATGACGTCTACTTCAACAGTTGGGTTACCTCGTGAGTCGAGTATCTCCCGACCATGAATCTTCACAATATTTGACATCTAAATCTCCCAAAAATCAAAAATTATTCCAAAGTTCAAAATTATCGGTCAGAATATCGGGACCGTCTGAAAGAATTGCAACTGTGTGTTCAAAATGTGCAGACAGACTCAAATCAGCTGTAACTGCAGTCCAACCATCCTCCAGTACAACTGATTGACCTGTGCCGATGTTAATCATTGGCTCAATTGCCAGTACCATGCCAGGTTTTAAACGGACGCCTGTTCCTGGTTCGCCATAATTTGGCACCTGCGGAGCTTCATGCATCTGACGGCCAATTCCATGACCGACGAAATCGCGTGCGACTGAAAAGCCTTGGCTTTCCACATAAGACTGAACAGCATGACACACATCGCCAAGCCGATTACCGGACTTAGCCTGATCAATTGCCTCATAGAGCGATGATTTCGTAACCTCGCGAAGTCGTTGTGCTTGATCAGGGATTTCACCTACAGCAAACGTAAAAGCGTTGTCGCCATGAAACCCATCTAAAAAAATAGCGGTATCGATGCTAACAATGTCACCTGTTTTTAAGATCCTACCCTCGTGTGGTACACCATGGACAATCTCTTCATTAATTGAGGCGCATATTGTTGCTGGATACGGAGGGTGATTTGGTAGTTGATACCCTAGAAACGAGGATTTGCCACCGAGTTCCTTAATTGTTTGTCGACATATCTGATCTAACTGGTAAGTGGAAATGTTGGGTTGTATAGCTTCTCCGATGCGTTGAAGCATAATTGAGGCCGCCTCCCCACTTTTGCGCATGGTTTCAATATGAGATTTTGATTTGAGCTTAATTTTCCTCATGAGATGGTTATGGTCCCGTTGCTATTATGCGACTCGCTTTGCCCACAGGTGTTTGAGTGCACTTTTGACAACGCGAAAAGGTGAGAAGTTGACTGGAATCATTAGCGGGAATTCGAAGTTGGGAACCGTAACGTCACTTAAACTCTGACCGAGAATCTCGATCTGATTAAGATCCACTTCACCAAAACCGACTTCACGTGCAGCCTGAATTATATTAAACTCTTCTACCGGTAAACCGACGATTTCACAATGAACACGGTCTAGTGCTACCACATCCGTGCCGCAAGTCAATATACCAAGTGGGTGGGGGAACCCTGATCCAGGACCAGGACCTTCCATTGCCACGATACCGTCGACAATTGTAAGTTGGGGGGCAATCAACTCCGCATATTCAACTAGCATCTTCCCAAAAGTCAGTCGATTTTTACCACGCCACAGGTGTAACCTTGACTTTAATTTGCCAGGGACACATCCAAATAGATTTTTAACGGCTACGGTCATCTGCATCTGTCGATGGCTCTTGAATTTCGGGACATTAATCACCACATCTGCGTCAATGATCTCTTTGGCGATTTCCCATTCGATCGGCAACTTCCAGTAGACTGGAGCGACGGGCTGGCTACTGTTAATACATTTCCTGATGCCGGAGAATCACCTATAATCGGTTTCCCGCCAGCTGATAGGACTTGATCAACTATTGATTTTATTACCGTAAAGTGTGTCGAGGGGATATCGCCAACACAAGTTGCTTTAAGCAAATTTGGTTTGATAAGTACTAGATCTCTTGGTTTTACGTACTGACTGATTCCTCCTAAGTAATCCAAGAGTTCGTTTATAGCATTATCGACTGCTTGCTGGTCATAATTTGAACATTGGACAATGGCGATAGTTTCAGACATCATTTTTCTTCAAGAGATTACATCTCCAATTAGGGTGTGTGCAGTAGCCGTATGAACCTTGATATTTACAGTATCACCAATTTTTGTGTTCTGTCGCGGAAATACAGTAGTTTTAAAAGTATCATCTTTTCCAAAGTAATCTGCTTCGGATTTACGCGATTCGCCTTCGACTAGAATCTCTACAGTTTGACCAACCCGCTCCTGATTAATTTCGTGTGAAATACGGTACTGTAGATCTATAATACTCTGCAAACGGCGTATTTTCTCTTCTTCCGGGACATTATCTTCCAGTGTTCGGTTGGCAAGAGTTCCATCGCGATCTGAGTATTTAAACATAAACGCTGAATCGTAACGCATCTCACCCATCAAGTCGTGTGTTTGTTGGAAATCCTCTTCGGTTTCACCGCAAAAGCCGACAATAATGTCTGTGGAAATGGCCAAATTCGGAATTTGGTTGCGAAGATTAAACACAAGTTCTCTATATTCATCGACGGTATAGGTCCTATGCATGTCAGACAAGATTCTTGTGGATCCCGATTGTAAAGGTAAATGAATCTGTTTACAGACTTTTTTGCAGCTCGCTATCGCGTCAATCATCGGTTTTGTTGCGTCGCTGGGATGCGGAGATGTAAAGCGAATTCGTTCAATTCCTTCAACTTGATTGATAGCAAAAAGCAAGTCTCCGAAATTGTGTGTGCCATCATGGTATGAATTCACTGTTTGCCCCAGCAAAACGACTTCTTTAAAGCCTTCATCTACAAGGAATTTTATTTCTCTAACTAACATAGGGACAGATAGACTTCGCTCTCGCCCCCGTGTAAATGGAACCACACAAAAGGTGCACATCTTGTCACAACCTCGTTGAATGGTTAACCATGCTCGAATCCCATCTTTTCGAATCGGCGCTAAGTCAGCATAATCCTCTGATTTATCAAGTTTCAAATTTACAAATGTATCTTTTGCCTTGGCGGAAGCGATAGCTTGTGGCAGACTTCGATAAGCATCTGGACCCAGAACCAAATCAATATACGGTGCGGCATCAAGAACCAGTGTCCGCATATGTTGCGCCATACATCCACAGATTCCCAGAACCATATTCGGATTTCGGCGCTTGATTGCATTTAAATGCTTAAGCCGATTTAGGACTTTTTCTTCGGCGTTTTCTCGAATCGCACAGGTGTTTATCAAAATGACATTAGCTGACTCGGCATCATCGGTCATCTTGTATCCGGCCCTTGTCAGGATACCTGCCATCAATTCGCTATCACTGACATTCATTTGGCATCCATAAGTTTCAATATAGGCCGTCCCGTTTGATTGAAGCAGATCTGATTGAACATCGGAAATTGATGTCCTGTTATACAAAGGCAAAGGATTTTTCATTTTACGTATTCCTCATAGCATTTCCATAGATCAAACGTGAACAGATCCTCAAGGTGAATTAGAACTCGGTACCTCAGGTGTAGCGATTCATCAGCTTTAATAGTGTACGGTTCATCCATGGTAAGTGAAGGGGAAATAAAGCCGAAACTTTCATCAAGCGCAGTAAATTTTGCCGGATAGCGTGGATTGGATGGATGGTCGAAAATCGCCGTTCCCACCGTTATATTGTCTGCTAAACCGAGAAAGTCACACCATGAAGCAGGTTTATTGTTTGCTTCCCATTCCCCGATACGGCTGTCTGAGTTGATGAGTTTTTGTCTTTCACGATAAGGTGACCGGTAGCATAAGCCGTAACTGCTTTGGCTCGCCGCCAGGAGAATATCTTCTGATAGAGGATGAAACGAAAAGTTGAGGTCAATAATCTGCTGATCCTCTAGTGGTTCGTGGACAATTATTTCACTGGTTTGTTCAATTAGTATTGTTCCTTTTGGTGTGGACCAATTGTTAATGGTGATAACTCTGGCAAAGCAATCTGAAATTTCTTGGTTTCGGAATTCACGGTGTGTAATCTTACCTGCACCTTCTTTCCAGAAATCGATGCCGTTTACGTTGCCCCACCCGAACCATAGTCCATGATGATTAATGTTATCTTCGGGCGTATCACTTGTGACACTTTTCGCATTAGGGGCATTGACCGGGTGAAAGTACGGTTTGCACAGATCACTATGGTAATTGTAAGTAAGAATCAGGTTTGAATCATTAAAGATAGAAAGGGATGATCCAACCTCTTCATGAAAAGAAAGAGCCACTTTATTTACTTGTGTCTACGATTACAGATACACCATGAAACGAAATTTCGGATTGTTTTTTGTGCTTCTCAATTTAGCTGAAATAATCGCAATATTATACTGTTTCGATTGGTCTCGTGCAAGCAAACGAATCTGGAACACTGTTAATTTGATGGGGCTTGGTCTCTGTTGACCTGATTCGTGTGGAGTGATATAATTCGAAAAATTAGAATTGTTAATTGGTGCAGGGAAGATATGAGATCCGCCTTATTAGTGAATGACGACCGGAAATGGAACTAAGGCAATTTTTTCGATCAGATCTTGCGAAACTTAGCCCCTATCACATAGATCAACCTGATCACTGCGTGAAATTGGATGCTAATGAGTCGCCCTTCGATCTACCAACGGAGATCTACGCGGAAATTTCAAAGGAGATTAGCAGTTTAAAATTTCATCGTTATCCAGATCCAAGTGCGGGTCGGCTAAGAACTGCAATATCTAAGATGATTGGCGTCGATAGAGATCTAATTGTAGTTGGTAATGGATCAGATGAACTGATTGGCTACATTTTTCAGATATTTGCTAAACCTGATGTACAGGCTTCATTTCCAAGTCCAACCTTCTCGATGTACCAGATCTTCGCTCAGATTTTTGGAATGTCGTTCACTGAGATACCACTTGGCTCAAATTTTGAACTGATAGACGAAACGTGGCAGTCACATCTTAATCGGTATGCCAAAAACTTGGTCTTTTTGGCTTATCCAAATAACCCGACCGGAAATCTGTTTCCGGAGGATATCCTTCACAAAATTCTGGTACGTTCGGACACCGTTTTAATTCTCGATGAAGCCTATTACGAATTTTCAGGGAAATCATTACTCAGTCGGCTTCATCAGCAGCCGAATTTAATTATTACCCGGACATTCTCTAAAGCTTATGGGTTAGCGGGACTTCGTTGCGGTTACATGGTTGCACATCCTGACGTTATATCTGAGATTAACAAGATTCGGATGCCCTACAATTTAAATAGTTTCTCGCAGACCGTTGCCATGTTGATGATCAAGCATAGAGAAAATATTAGGCCATACATCAAATTGATCTTAGAGGAACGGAGGCGAATCTATGATATGCTGGTTACAGTAGATTGGTGTGAACCAATGCCGACAGATTCTAATTTTATCCTTTTCCGAGCCCAAAAACCTGCGGATTTGGTATTTCAGAAAGTGTTAAGTCACGGTGTGCTAATCCGAAACCTCAATTGTCCCGGATTGCTTGAAAATTGTCTGCGTGTGACAATCGGTACGACTGAAGAAAACAATCGGTTTCTAAGTGCAATTACGGCCGATTTCGGTGAGAAAGTCTGACGCAATTCCGCACAGAAGTTGAAGCTCCAAATTTTTCTAAATGTAAATGTAGGTAAGATAACTCACTAAATATTCCTGATTGGCTAAACTTCTATATAGCGTTTGATAGGTAACAAACTGCCAATCAAACCAAGCAACGTACCGATGCCAATGATAGAAAGGAATTGAGTTGATGTAATAAATTCAATATCACCGATTTGCTGTGAGAACAGATAGAATATCAGGTACATTCCCCATAGCCCCAATATGCTGCCGATGAAGCCGAGAAAGATTCCTTGAGTTACCAAAGGCAGGATAATGTACAAGTTTCCTGCGCCGACCATTCGTAGAATCCTAATTTCTTCCCTTCTAAAATAGACAGTTAACATAATTGAGAACGCAACAATTACGACTGAAGCTCCTCCCATCAATACGCTAAATATTAAGATGACCATCTCCGCTTTATTGATGAAGTTGGAACTGTACTGCTCATAGGTCACGTCCTCAATACCTTCAAGTTCATCAATCCAACCAGCGATATCTGGAAGAGCATCTGAATTGAGGGTGAGCTCGTTCACATAGATTTCAAATGAGGCAGGAAGCGGATTTATATCTGCAAATCCTTCCATGATGGCCTTACCATATTTTCCGAATGTATCTTGGCTTTTTTTTAGTGCTGCTTCCTTTGAAACGTAAGTAATACTAGAGATTTCGTTTGCTCGTTGGAGATCTATTCGCAGTTTTTTTAATGTTTCGATATTTAGATTGTCGTCTAAAAAGGCGATGATTGGCGCATCTTCTTTAAGGGTTGCCATTTCTCTGTGCAAGTGGTTTCGAATAATAATCAGGCTGCTCAAAATGATGACAGTCAGTGTGATAATGATGACGCTAAGCAAACTAACAATTCCACCATGCCGAATGTTAGAAACAGATTCCTCAAACCAATATTTAATCATAAATGTTAGAAATAAGATCTACTTAGTCCGTTACCAACGCCGAAAGCGTTATAGGGTACACCCACTGGCAGGCTACGGAATCCCCAGGTCTCAGTTGTTGCATCGTAACCAAGGCCGACTGTAACTGCTGGGTCAGCCAGTAAGTTAAGTTGGAACGTAAAATCTTGGCGCACATTGTTGTAGGGGGGGCTACGTTTAATTCCAACGCGGTGCCACGAGATTCGGAGATCCCAGACGTTCAAGTTGCGACGCAGCGTCATACGTTGTGAATAGAACTGTTTTTCAATCCAATCATAATCCGCTCCTAAATCGATTTCAATCAACGAATTAGGTCGGAACTGAAAACTGAAGTTGATTCGACGAGACGCGCGAGATGTCCTTTTGCTAAACGAATTACCAAGCGAAAAATCCCATTTGTCTCGTCGATAGCTGACATTTGACCTAAACCCAACCTGTTTGAATCGCTTTTGATCGAGTTCAGATTCATTTGGATCGTGTGTTGTACGGATTATGATATTCATACTTTGGCTGGCTAACGGTGTAATTGTCACGTTACTGTCAATGAAATCATACTTTCGATTCCATTCAGCAGCATAATCAGTATAGTCTGCTTGTAGCCGTGTTCGGAACTGGAGAATTCGTAACGGCGTTTTATTTTTTTGCGTCTTAATCTCGATGCTAGTATCGAAACGGTAGGTCAGATCCTTTGCTTCGTAGAAATAGGTGCTTGGTCCAAATGGATATAAGTTGTCTTCGCGGTCAACAGGTGGAGCATAACTGGCAGAGACAGTGGAATTCATCTGATGACGCATTCGCCGAGCCCCCGGGATAAAGCTGATGTCATAAATTCGAAACAGAATGGTGCTGACATCAACCTGTACGTCGTAAACCCGACGAAATATATGTCGATTCCCATCGCGATCTTTATCATGCCAAACGAAGTTGGTATTTAGATTCAGATCTAGTTTTGCTTCACGGGTCGATGAGATTTTCAGCGTCGATTGTTTTCGGACATCGAAGCCGACGACTCCTGCGAGCAAGTATACATTTTTCTCTTCCTGATAAAGATCACGGTAAAAATTTCCGACGTTCACGTCAAGATCAAAGCTCGTGTTTTCCAAAGTTGGAAAGCTTAAAAGAGAAAGAATTGGCGTATCGGTATTCACTTTCTCTGCTATTTTAACCATTCGATCATTAATTATTTTGAATATTGGTAGATTACTAACTCGCATCCGAGATAAGGAAACGTTTGCTTCTGGAAGTTTCTGTAGAGTTCTTGTTCCTTCGCCGGTTAGGTCGAGGCTATGGTTTACCTGTAGTCTGCCCAGGAACTCACCAATTCTTTGTGTTGAAAACGTCAGATTACCATCATCGTCAGTGTCCAGTTCATCGATTGCCGAAAATGCGGATCCCCAGGTAAACATACCAAACGAATCAATAGCTGATTCTGAATCTCCGAATCCTTCTTTATAACTTTTAGACTGCAATTCGACACGTCCCATAAAATTTAGTGGTTTTCGTCCCTCTTCGCGGTTGTCCCACGGTGTATAGATGCTATGGTAATGTCCCCAGCGTAAAGCAGTTCGTTGCCCAATTCGAGTTGCTTCTTCCCGTGAAAATGAGTATTGATCATTGGTGTAGAAGAATAAATCCCCGCGATAAGTTCGCTTCTTCTTAATATTAATTAGATGATACCCTTTTTTACTTTCAATAACGTGGCTTGATTCATCTCGGTCGAGTTGTTGCGCCTCTCGTGTAACCGCGCGTTCGTGTTCCCACCGACCTTTAAATCCGTGTTTTGTGTAGGCTTTAATCTTTTCTTCCTCGTTCTGTTCCTCATCTTGACCTGTTTCTTTTGACTCGGGCACTTTTTTTTCGGCCTCTGCTTTTTGTACTCGGCGTTTCTCAAACTCCTCGATCATAGATCTCCCAACCTTTTCCTCGAAATCACGTGCGACCTCCTCAAAAGATGGAGTTTCTTCTTTTTCCATAAGTTGGAAAATATGGATACCCCGATCTGTCATCACAGTTGGCGTTACTTCACCCAACATTTCGAGGCGACGGACTGAATACTTCCATCGGCTGTCCATTTCGTTGAGTGGGATCATAGCACCATTGTTTACGTCAGAAACCTCTGATTCCTCAAATTCGCTTGCAAGTTGCGCAAGACTTTCACCAGCGGCTGCGCGTCCCTGTATCTTTTCTGCGATTTCTCTGGTAGTTTCTCGTGTTTCGTCGCTGGGGCTAATATTGATGTCGATACGGCGTATGGAGATCTCGTGTTCACCATAAATATCAAGAATATGGTCGACCTTCAAGATATGAAATCCACGATCAGTTCGCAAGACCTGACTGATTTCGCCTGCTTTGAGAGCGAAGGCCGCTTCTTCTAGAACAGGATCGAGCCTTAACTCACCTTCCTGATCTTTTTCACCTCGAACTAGAAACCCTAGATCTCCTCCTTGGTAACGAGTCTGATCATCATCAGAATTAGCCTCGGAAATTTTGCCAAAATCAGCGTTTTCAGCCTGTAATTTAGTGTAGACTTCTTGTATCTTTGTGTGAGCACGTTTGACATCTTCATCTGTAATCAAATACTCAAAGAATAACTGACGAAGCTTGTAATGATCAAATTCCCCGTCTAATCGATCGGCAAGTTCCGCTGCGAGATCCTTTAACTTTGCTTTTTCACTCGGTGTTGCGTCTGGCAAAAATGGAAGGAATATCTCATCAAATCCAACATCATTGACACGATACCCTCCGTCAGTACCTCCACCACGACCACGGCGAGAACTTTGATCAAACATAATTGATCCGTTAAGTCGGCGACGTCGGGAAATAGGTAGTTCGATACTCATAAACGGTCCTTGGTAACTATCTGTACCGAGCCTGAAGATGACTTTTGCCTGTTTATCTTTGCGAAGATCCCGACGATAGGCAGGAAAATAGAAAAGTGGAAATCCACCAATCCTCAGTATAACGTGTTTGGCAATGAGTTCTTTGTTGGTTTTAACGATGATTTTTGAAGCCAAAAAATCGTAGTGTGGATATTTCAATGGACTGCTAGTAATCGATCCCCCTCGTATATAGGATTCATTCTCCCCGATTTTAAAAATCTCTTTACCCCGATAATACCACGGTTCGCTGTAGGTAAATCCTTCATGGACAATACCCTCATTGGTTGTCATGTTGTAAACCAGTTCATTCGAGAAAGTCTCCTCGTCACCAACGACCAGTTTCACGTTCCCGTATGCTTTCACCATGTCCTTGTCGAAATCAGCCCAAATGTGGTCTGCCCAAAGTACAATTTCTTCCGTTTTAACTAATGCCTGCCCGTGGATTTCAACTAAGTTCTTGTTAACGATAAGATGCTGACCTTTACCAATGATACGGTCTTTTTCCCCGGAAGCGTTTTCTGGATCTAGACGAGCTGGTGGTTTCTCTGGCTGGGATTCTGGCTTACTAATAGTACCGTCAGCATTTGTTTGGCTGATTTCAGTATTGCTGGGTGTAGCGGGTGATACAGTATCTTGGGAGAGAACTCCAGTTGATAACCATAGGAGTAGGATAAAAAAAATAACCGAATAAGTGAGTGGAAAACGACAGAAACGAATGTGGTGTTGACCTAGAGGCTTAATCTGATAAGGGATTTTTCTCTTTTTGAATTCCCGTTTTTCATGCAACTGGAATAAGCGAATCAATTGGTGATCCTGCTTATTCAACTGCATTTTCTGCACGGTTTATTTGTTGATCTTGACGAAGGCTATACTGTGAAGCAGGTTTGTGTAGGTTTTCCACTCATCTTGAAACTTTTTTTCGCGTAAAAGAGTTCGGATTTGATCTTTTTCTGCTTGGGTGAGCTCAGAAGGAAGGTGACTGTCAACTTTAAAAATGTGGACGCCTGATAAAGTTTGTACAGATTCACTGTACTCTCCTTTTCCAAGTTTCTCGATTATAGAACGAATTTCGGGCGTCAAATTATCCAATGAATTAGGACCAAGATCTCCACCATTTCCTTTTGTCTTGGTATCGTCAGAAAAGCTTTGGGCTAAGATAGAAAAATCTTCGCCTTGATTTAATTTTTCAATAATGGTTTTTGCGGTATTATTGGCTATATTAACCGAATCTTCACTGATGTCAGAAGGCATGTTGAGATAACGAAAGGCGATGTCTTTGTCGCTCTTACTCTCGATTTTGAAAACGTAAAATCCATCGGTACTTTCAATTGGATTGCTGACTTTATTTGCCTCTAAGGTTGTCAATGCTGTTAAGAAAGGTTCGGACAGCTTGTTAACTTCAGAGATGGGTAGCTCTACCAGAGAAGCAATCTGATCTTTATCAACCTTATCTGTGATAATTTGCTTGGCCAGGGTTTCAAAATCGTCACCATTTTTAACAGCGATTATCAATTCATTTAACGTTTTAATTGTTTTTTGACGATCGACTTCAGTTGGCTGAAAAGCGATGAAGATGTGCCTTAAATTAATGAGATCATTTTTTTTATCGAATTGATCCCGGTTTTCGTCAAAGAATTTCTGGACATCAGAGTCGCGAACTTGTAACTTGGGTAGAATTCGTTGCATCACAAGTCGTTCTGCCATTAGATTCCGTTTTGTTTGTTCGCGATAAGATATCATTGTGAATCCTTCACGCTTTAGTTGGTTAAGAAATTCTTCTTCGCTTGTAATTTTTGTTTGATCTTTGAAGTTTTGTATCGCTCGGTCTATTTCTTCCCCGGTCACCTCAATTTTAAGAGTTAACGCAGTTTCGACCAGTAGCATCTGACGGATGAATTGATCAAGCAATTGAGGACGGTCTTCTTCAGCCTGTTGACGTGCTTCCTGTTTGCTGAAGTTATGGAAACGCTGAAGTTCCATTGCTCGTTGCTTAACCAGCGTTTCTATCTCCCAAGCGGTAATTACTTCATCGTTCACGAAGCCGATAATACGATCGAATGTTCGACCTTGTGCTATCTGGATTAAAGAAGCGAAAACAGCAATCATCAGCCCAATTTTGTAAATACGGGATTGATTAGGCTTTAGCATATTCTGTTGACGCATTATTCGGTTTCGTCAGACGAATCTTCTTGTTCTTCGTTTGATTCTTCCGTACCTTCT
>DTUY01000368.1 GCA_012963885.1 Candidatus Poribacteria bacterium
ATATTACTAAATCTACGCTATCAACATCCTCTGTCCGATACAGAAATGTGGTATTAGAATTAGTGTAGGTCATAGAGCAAATTAAGATACAATTTAAGTAATGATGGTGTTCTCATGGGAAAAAAAAGAAGAAGACAAAAGCAACAAAGCGACTTGCACACTAACAGAATAGTTGCAAAAGTAGGTTCACACGCTGATATTGACGCCGAATTGCATAAAGCCCTTTCATTCCATCAGGCTGGCTGTTTACAGCAAGCAGAAGAAGGATATAGAAGGATCCTTAAGGTAAATCCCCAAAGTGAAGATGCCTTGCATCTCTTGGGTGTTTTAATCTTCCAGTTGGGCCGATACGATACTGCTTCCAATTTGATTCGTCAAGCCATTGAATTAAACCCTGAACAATCGATCTTTTTTGATAGCCTTGGCACTGTATTGAAAGAACAGAAGGATACAGAGAAAGCTATGGAAGCATACGATAGAGCTCTTGAAATTGATCCGAATAACTTTAAGACTTGTAATAATCTTGGTATCCTACTGCAAGAAATTGGAAGGTATCAGGAATCGGTCCAAATTTTTCGTAAGGCAGTTGAAATTAACCCAAGATATGATGAGGCAATTTATAGTCTGGGACTGGTATTACAAACACAAGGTAATTTAGAAGAATCAATTCAGAGTTATAACAGAGTAATTGAAATCAACCCTCACCATATTGGAGCTTACAATAATCTTGGTAATGTTCTCAGAGCTAACAACCAATTTGAACAGGCAATTCAAGTTTTCAAACAAGCGTTAAGTATCAACCCTCATGTAGCTGAAATTCACAATAATTTAGGTGTGGTACTAAAAGCTGTAGGACAGATTGAAGGAGCGATTCAAGCTTATCAAAAATCTGTTGCAATTAACCCTGATTATCCTGAAGCACATAATAATTTGGGTATAGCATTGGAAGAACTCGGTGACCTAGGTGAGGCTTTCGCCTCTTACCAAACGGCGGTTCGACTTGCACCTAATAAAACTTCTCTTTGGATTAATTTTGCCAATGTGTGTCAATTTACTCGTCCTACAGGTCAAAGCGACCAATTGAAGCACGATTTAATTAATTGTTTGCATGCCGATGGAGTTGAACACCAGCCGATAGGGAAATTTGTTGCCTCTTTTCTGAAAGCCTCACCCGTTTTCCAAGAAGTAATTTTTGCGAGTGAATCTAAAACGTCAAACGAATTTTTAGATTACATGTTAGAAAACAGTCAAACGAATGGTTTGTTTTTGGATGACTTAATTTTGATTTTGTTGACTAAAGTGATTATCGAGGATCTAACTATAGAAAAATTATTAACAAAGATTCGTAATTTTCTTCTGGATGAAATTGTTAAAAACCTAGATTCAGGCCAATTTGATTTTACCAACACTCACTTTATAAATGCACTAGCAAGCCAATCCTTTTTAAACGAATATGTCTATGTAGTGAGCGAAGAGGAAGTTTCAAAGATTGACATAGTAAAAAAACATGTAGAATCAAAAGTAGAAAACATCAAACTTAGAGAAAAAGTACTTATTGGTATTCTCAGTTGCTATATACCAGCTTATGAACTAAATAATGCAGAGGAAATCTTATTCCTTGGCAAACAAGCGGGGGATTCTTCCTTCTTAAATTTGCTGGTGCTTCAAATTGAGGAGCCTTTGATTGAGTTGGGAATACGTCAAAAAATTCCCGCCACAGGCAAGGTTCAGAACAATATTTCTGAAAAAATAAAGCTTCAATACGAGGAAAATCCTTATCCTCGCTGGGTTAGTAGCCATCAACATACTCCTCAATCTTTTCCCTCGAGGATAAAACGAGAGTTTCCTCATATAAGTCTAAATGGTCATGAACGGTTGCAGTCACCTCAAGTCCTAGTTGCTGGGTGTGGAACGGGTAAACAAGCCATTCAAGCAGCTTTACAATTGAAGAATTCCTTAGTAACAGCTATTGATTTAAGTCTAACCAGCCTTGCATATGCTGAGCGGAAAACTCGCGAGCTAGGGATTAACAACATCAAATATCTGCAAGTTGATATCTTAGATCTAAAAGGGTGGAATACAACTTTTGATATTATTGAGTGTGTTGGTGTTTTACACCATATGGAAGATCCATTTTATGGTTGGCAGCTATTAACTGATTTATTAAATCCACATGGATTTATGTTTATTGGACTCTATAGCAAACTGGCACGACGCGCAATTGTGGAGACGCGAAACTTCATCCAAGATAAAGGATATTCAGCAACGAAAACTGACATACGTCGTTGCCGCCAAGAGATCATATCTATGAAAAACAGTCCCATAAATGACGTTTGTCGTCAGTCACCTAATTTTTATACGCTTTCGTCATGTCGTGATCTGATTTTTAATCTTCATGAAGAATACTTTACCCTTCCACAAATTGATGGAATACTAAAAGAGCTTAATCTGGAATTTGTTGGATTTAAAACAAGAGATAAACGGGTTAAAAAAAGATACTCTGAACGTTTTCCGGAAGATATTTTTGCTGATTCCTTCTCAAACTGGCACCAGTATGAGAAGGAATATCCAGATACTTTTGCAGGTATGTATCAGTTCTGGGTTAAACAAAAACTTTAACTTGGAAGATCCATTTTAGCTGATAATTTGTGCCTTATGTCAGAAAAATACGAGATGATTTTGAACGAACCAGATCAGGATCATAGTAAATTATTGTGTGATACCAAGATTGCTTTACAGCAAGCATGTTTTCACCATCAGCAGGGTGAGCTAGAACATGCCAAAGTTATCTATCATCAGATATTAGCAATCGAGCCGGAAAATCCGGATGCGCTACATTTATTGGGCGTTATAGCTCACCAAAACCATAATTATAAAGACGGAATCAAACTGATTTCTCGAGCTATTGAAATTGATCCAAGCCAATCATCATTCTTTAATAGCTTGGCCAATGTCCTAAAAGAATCTGGCCAGTATCCACAGGCTTTGGAAGCCTATAACCATGCCGCTACCATCAATCCACAGGATGAACTGGTGTATAATAATATTGGTGTCTTAGAACATGAACAGGGAAAACTAGATCAAGCTATCAATGCGTACAGAAAAGCAATCGCTATCAATCCTAATTATTTTGAGGGGTATAGTAATTTGGGGATTGCATTCAAAGAGCAAGGAAAGTTAGATCAGGCGATTGAATCATATCAACAAGCTATTGTTATCAATCCCAACTACTCCGCGGGACATAATAACTTAGGACTTGCATTGACAGAACAGGGGGAATTAGATCAAGCTATTGATGCATACCAACAAGCAATTCAAGCCGATCCCTATTACATTGAAGCTTACAATAACATGAGTTATTTGGAACTGTTACGTGGGGATTATGCAGAAGGTTGGTATCATTACATGGCCAGGAAAATTAAGCCCATTGATAAATTATTGCCTTTTGATAAATCTGGTACTGATTTGTTCCAAAAAAATTTTTTTTATCCACGAACAAGGGTTAGGAGATGAAATTTTCTTTCTTCGTTTCGTTCCCCAACTTAAATTAAGAAAAGCATATGTCATCTACCAATCACATCCTAAACTTGTTAATTTGATTACCCGACTTGCCTTTATCGATCAGGTTGTTGTTTCTCAGAATTTACCGATAAAACCTGACCTGACGTTTTCCGTGGCAGATCTGCCGTTTTTGATGGGTATGAAAAGCATTGCTGAAATCCCACCTCCAGTTTTCTTTCCTGGTGTTGCTGAAGATAGATCCATGATATTGGGTGAACTAGTTGATTATGGACCACCACCGTATGTTGGAGTAACTTGGCGAGCTGGAACGAAAACATTTCGCCGGACACGCTTCCTGTATTTGCATAAGGAAGTTTCTCCAGAAGTCATTGCTCTTCTGCTCAAGGACATCGATGCTACAATACTTATCTTGCAGCGTAACCCAACAAGATCCGAATTGAATGAATTTGATGAACACTTGGGGAGAAAAGCTCATGATCTAAGCAGGTTTAACCAAGATTTAGATAATATGGCTAAACTACTGGCATCTTTGGATGAATATATTGCAGTTAGTAATACCAATGTACACTTACGGGCAGCGGTTGGGAAAACGAGCCGGGTATTGGTTCCTTTTCCACCCGAGTGGCGTTGGATGGATACGGGTACTGACTCTCCTTGGTATCCGGGGACTGCTTTATATCGACAATCCATGTCGGGGGATTGGACGGAAAGCGTTCGAAGGCTAAAAGACGATTTAGCAACTCAATTTTGACGTTAGTGTTAAGTCTTAAACTGAATTATAATCGAGAGG
>DTUY01000369.1:0-13474 GCA_012963885.1 Candidatus Poribacteria bacterium
CATGGCCAGTGTCAGTTTTCGTTTGAAAGGCGACCTTGACCTGGCCTTGAAATCGATAGGCATCCGCAACCTGGTGATAGCCAATCAACAGTCACAGTCGTTGCCGGTTGAGCTAGAGCGGATGACTACGAATCTGGAGACAACTCCAATGGTCCGATTCAGCCTGGGTCAGAACTATCCTAACCCGTTCAATCCGGAGACTTGGATACCGTATCAACTGGCCAGTTCAGAGCAAGTAGTAGTACGGATCTATGACGCCTCGGGTCATTTGGTACGGCGACTTGATGTCGGGTTACAGAGTGCGGGTGATTACACTGGGCGAGGCGGAGCAGTTTACTGGGACGGTCGGAATCAGTTTGGGGAGCAGGTGGCATCGGGCGTATATTATTACACTATTGATGCTGGTGACTTCTCAGCTACCAGCAAGATGCTGTTGTTGAAATAAAATTCAGTTCTAATCTTATTATTTAAGGTTCAAGGCTGGATACACTGGCGTCCATTTCTGGCTCCAGCCAGGCAACATCACTGTCATCATCTTCAAATCTAGCCATACCTACTGTTTTTATCGCTTGATCATCAACCTTCTCCAATGGTGTGTAGGATGGATGGTGTGAATCTTTATATGGATTATTTTGCGCAGAATTGTAGCAGCAGATTAAGGTCCAACGTGGATCTTCAGATCTGTTTTGATCCGAATGGTGAAGTAAATTACAGTGGAAAAATAATGCGTCGCCTGGTTCCATCTCACAATGGATAAGTTCCAAGCGCTTAAGGGCTTGATCGACTTTCTCTTTGTCAGCGCCTGCTTGCTCGCCCGTGGTAACATGGTTGAGCCGTCCCATGTGATGGGATTCCGCCAATACCTGTAAGCAGCCGTTTTCTCTCGTTGCTGGGTCGACCGCGATCATCACACTCGCAAGTCGTGGGAAAAGCAGCCCGTTTTGATACCAATAACCGTAGTCTTGGTGCCATGTCCAGGCACCACCTACCTTGGCGTCTTTGAGAATCATTTTAGAATGATAATGATAAACCTCTCCATCCAGCAGTTTCTCCATTGAGTTGACGATCCGGTTACAACGCGCGACCATCCCATAGATGCTGTTTCCAGGATGATTCCATAAAGAGAGACGTACAAGCCCGCCTTCTCCATCGTCGCTATGATATGATCGCTTGTCCAGTTCTCGATCTGACTTAGCGGTACGGCGTAATAAGTTAATCTCTTCCGAGTCGAGCATCTGTTGAACCAAAACATATCCATCTTGGTGGAATGAATCAACTTGAACTGCGGATAATACTGGCATTGGAGTATCCTTTTGTCTGTATCAGCTAATCAGAGCAAACTGATCCCTGATCCAATCTACCACTTTTCCAACCATAGGACTTAGCGAGTCATCGCTGAAAACATGATTTGCATCTTCAATGGTAAGAAGTTCTTTAGGCTCGTTTGCTTGAGCATATATTTTTTGAGAATCTTCAATTGGTACAACATCGTCTTCAGTGCCATGAACCAATAACCATGGAACTGAGATCTTGGATGCGCAATCAACCACTGTATCTGTTTGGGTAAGATCGTCCATATATGCTTGTGATAGTGGACAACTTGGTTCATCCCACATGAATCCCTTATCAGGAGTAACTTCTCCGAACTCTCGTTGGGCAAAAGCCTTTGTTTCAACCATTCCAGCTAGTGAGACGAGGAGTTTTATCCGGTTATCTTGACTGGCGCTTAGCACCCCAACCGCTCCACCCATACTGTGACCAACATAACAGATTGTGTGGTGATCCAGTACATCGAGGACAGATGCTAAATCTCCAATTTCTTTTGAGATCGTCGATTGGGTGAATGCACCATCTGAGTCGCCGTTACCAGAGAAAGAAAACCGTATGGTCGGTATTCCCGCGTTGCTTAAATTGTCCGCCAGTTCAACCAAAAAAGGCCTATCCTTATTGCCTGTTACGCCGTGTCCCAGCACCACGATATTCTGCGAATTTTTATCTCCAGCATGAAAAGTATAGTCTAAATTTTCACCACTTGCGTTTTCAATGTTTCCAAACATCGTCTCTCCTGTTTTGATCATTAGATCTTTAGGGTTACAATCGACAGATTGTGATCTTAGCCTGATCAGTTTTGTCTCTATTTGTTATCGTTTTGCTATCAGCTAAAATATAACAAAGTGTATTTATTACATCATTCTGTTGGTTGATTAGGTAATGGTTGCATTGGGATGTTATTGATGACCAAGATCTTGCCTTCAAAACCAACTTGGACTGTTTTTTGTTCGTTTGTCTCATCTGCTGACAGAACTGTCAACTTGCCAGGATTTGAGGCGTCTGCTGTTCCTTTTGTGGTTATATGGAGTTTGATTGTGTAAGTCCCAGAATCAGTGAGGTTTGGCAAAACACTGAATGTCCCGATGTCAAGGGCACAGACTACTTCTGCGCACTTGTACAAGCATAACATATGGGTAAATGAATCGCCGTCAAAACGCCACTGGTTGCGTATGTTTTCTCCTTGTGAGATGACATCGAAAATCCATCCGCCCTGAATTAATTTCTTTAACTCTTCAGGTGTAAACGCTTTTTTTTCTTCAACTTGCTGATTATCCTGGTGTAGCTTGATTTGTTCAGCTAAGGAGTCGATTCTTTGGGTTTGATCTTCTAACAAGCTAATCAGTTTCGCGCTTTGTTTGTCGTCTGCAACTAAACTTCCCTGGACTTCCTTGATTTGTGTAGTAAGATTGGTAATTATCCGTTTCTGCTCGCTGTCGTCGATAGCTGTGTTTTCCTGTTGTATTCGAATCAAACTTTCTAATTCAGTAATTTGGGTGTTTTGTTCTTGAATCAAGTTCAGGACACTTTGGTTTTCATCATCGTCCGCACAACCGATAAAGATGATGACGAGTGTGAAAAGCAGAACAATTTGTTTAATGCTCATGTAAAATCTCCATTTAAATATGTCTTACCTAATATCTAATGATTTTAGATGGTGTTAAGTTAAGAACTATTTTCAGGGTAACCATTTTCGTGTGGACTGAAGGCCTCTGAGGTTAGATAATAGCAACCGGTTGCCATGTCTCCCATTCCACAACGTTTCATCTGGTATGGATTCTGCTCCAGGGTTTAGGTCTGTGATTAGGCTGGTTTCAGTTGGATAGGTGGTGCCAATAACTTTAGTGCATGCAAAGTAGATGACCTCAACACGCATATTCAGCGCAACTCTGGTTGCGATTGTGTTGACTGCTAATGTTGTGGATGTAACCAAAATAGAACAGAAGTGTGTGCTTTCATTCCGTGGAGCTTATACAGCAAAGCGATTTGTAGTATATCATGTGATTAACGGTCTTGAAAAGCTTTCGCGTCAATACCGGTACCGGTAATTCTACTTGATCTCGTTTGTTGCTGTTTGGCATGATGCTGCTGAAGATCTCATAAGGAAATTCTAGAATGAGTAAGCCTAATATCTTGTTGTTGATGACCGACCAGCAAAGGTGGGATGCACTTGGATGCTACCAAGATTGGTTGCAAACCCCAAACTTGGATCTAATAGCCAACGAAGGCATTAGATTTACAAACTGCGTAACCAATTCACCGGTATGTATTCCTGCGCGTCTCTCAATGGCAACGGGGTTGTATCCTCATAATACTGGGGTTTGGAATAACATTAAACACCAAATGGGTTGCCATATTCCAACTTGGATGCAAGCAATTCGGTCAGCGGGGTATCGTACCAGCTTGTTTGGAAAAACCCATCTTCATCCACACCAGGGAGATTTACGTGAGTGTGAAGATTTGATGTCTGTTTATGGTTTGGATGATGTCAATGAAATTGGCGGCCCACGTGCCAGCACGCGTGTTCTTTCGCATATGACAGCGGAATGGGAGGCTAAGGGAATCTGGCGCGATTATCAAGACGATTACAGGGATAGGTTCGATGCGAAACCGCATGTTGTGCGGCCTTCAGTTCTTGGATTGGATGATTATGCGGACGTATACGTTGGCCAACAAGCTAAAAAGTATCTTGAAAGTTATCAGCGATCCGAACCTTGGTTCTGTTGGGTGAGTTTTGGTGGGCCTCACGAGCCGTGGGACACTCCAGAACCATACGCAAGTTTATATGATATGGAACAGATGCCAGCGCCAATCCCCAGACCCAATGATGATCGTAATCGGCCGCAAGGTCACCTAGATCAGCATATGAAGCAATTGAATCCACAGTTTGATCCGGATGATATTGCGAAAATGAGGGCAAACTATGCCGGAAATGTAACTTTGATTGATCATCAAATCGGTGAAGTTCTGCAGGTAATTAAGGACAGGGGTGAATTTGATAATACCATTGTAGCGTTTGTTTCAGATCACGGTGAGATGAATGGCGATTATAATTTGATCTATAAGTCAAATTTTCTTAATGGAGCGACTCGCGTACCATTGTTATTCAGAACACCGGAGACAGCTAAGAATGAGATTGGAGGACAAATCTGCACAAGTCCCGTTGAATGGTTTGATGTCGGGCCGACACTGGTTGAACTTGCTGGAGGGGGAATTAATTATCAGCAATTTGCCAAGTCACTCTGTAACGTATTGGAAAAACCTATAGAAGGTCACCGTGATTACGCAATCTCTGAATTAAACGGTGAGATTATGCTCTTAAGTCGGGAATGGAAAATCGCGCTCAACACGTTGGGAGAAGTCTACTTATTGTTCAGCGTGCAAGAAGACCCGGACGAAACTGCAAACTTGGCAGGACTTGCTAAATACAAGAATGTTGAGAACCAACTGCGACATTGCATCCTCAACCGCTTAGCTCAGAGCCTATTTCAAAAAAAATAAATCCCTGATTACCGGTTAATATTATGGACTTAGTAATCAGGGATCTGTCAGGATTGTGGAGTAAAAGTTATTCCTGTGGTTTTTTGAAGCGTCTTTTGGGCTTTTCCCCATTAGTTTTGGGTTCGGCCGACTTTGCTTTAGCCGGCTCCTCTGATTTCGCCTTCTCACTATTTTCTATGCCCGCTAGCTCCTGTAGCATGTGCCAGTTGTCCAAACGCTCTTGCTGGGAGGCCAGCAATTCTGGTGAAGGATTACCTTCCTTGTCGAAGTGTTTGGAAAAACGTCCCTCACTTCGAGCGAAATTGATGAAGTTAATTGTCTCACCCGTTTTGCGTATTGTGTACCAGTCATCTGTCACAGATGGGTTTCCTTTTAGATCCAATCTTTCTTTGATAGTATTTCCTTTTCGCGGATCATGAATTAGCAGTGGAAATGCTCGTGATTCCACTGCCAGTTTTGCTTGATGCATTGCCATATTATCGGCAACACCGTGTTCTGGTTGGCATGTGGAATAGGCGATAATGACTGCTGGACCAGGGAATTCGTTGGCTTCCATCACGGCACGATAAAAATGGTTGAAATGCGCACAGGTAGTTTGCGCTACGTATACATTTGGATGCATTACACAAATTTGAGCCAGTTCTTTACGGCCTTCCCTCTTACCTTTGAGTTCCTTGCCAAAATCCGCCATGTCTGCTCTTTGTGCCATGAAACTTGCCGTGGAAGCCTGACCACCAGTGTTAGAATAAACCTGTGTATCCAGTACCAAGACTTTGATATGTTGACCTGACATCATCATACGCGAAAGTGCTTGAAACCCAATATCCAACATGGCACCATCACCACCGACAACCCACAGCTTTTTATCTCCCCAACCCATCTGATCCCAACGGGAACGGACCCCCATGGCAAAAGTTGGCCCATTTTCGAACAGCGAATTCGCCCAGGGAATTACATAAGGGTTGTAAGGATAAGTTGAGGTATAGACAGTATTACATCCCGTAGATGCTATCATTCCCATATTTTCGGCGCCGTGAGCAAAACCCGTTGCTGCGACCATCATACGAAGTGCTGTGGCTTCACCGCAACCCATGCAGGAACCTGCTCCTCCAACGTAAAGAAGTGAGTCCGGTTCAAGCATCATATCAGTCAGTAGGCGCTCGTTGATAAAACGTTTGGGACTAGCAGGCAATTGGTTGTAGAAGTCCCAAGTTCGACGAAATTGACCTAGACTGGTTTCCGTTTTGGGAATCATGGATAATGCCTGATGGTCACCACAAGCTTCTACGCATTCGGCGCAGCCCTTACACTTAGTTGGATCTATGAAGATACCAAAAAGACCACCTTCTTCACCCTTTTTCTCATAGATTGAAGTGTACTTCTGGGTTTCGGCGAAGCGTGACTCGAAGGTTGCTTTTTCTATGGGATCCGAGATGCTGCTAAGTTCCTGTTCCAGAGTGTCTTTCTCTACTACCTTACCAAGGATTGCTGTGTCCGGACATTCGATGACACACTCCATGCAGCCCACACACATCGAGGGGTCATAGAATGGTATCTCTGGGGCAATATAACTGAAATCTCGGTACACACCGGTACCTGCCGGAATAATGCTGCGCGCTGTATCGAGATCTGCTTCCAAATCATCATCCAAACCATCGTTGTAAGCGCCAATAACTTTTGTATTGAATTGATCAATGTCAACTAGCGGTAATACATCAAAGTTGTCGGTACTTGGTGCCGCTGAAGGTATATCTTTCATCTCGTCGCCCTTTCTATTGCAACCTTATAATTCACCATTTTCTTTGAAAACTTCTTGATTAACAACGATTTTGGGAAGTCCCAAGATCGTCCAGATTGGCCTATTACCAGCTTTAATAGACTCAATTTCATCATCTGTTATCTTGTGTTCCATAATGCTCTGGCCGTCATCGTGAACTTTGCGAGCCGTCCAACCTTCGTCAGTCTGCTGATATTCGATGTGATCGATAATCTTCCTTAACATCTTCCTCCATCAATGGAAGTTCTTTTGCTATAGAGGTTTCTTCAATAATCTGACGTGGCACTTCAAAAACCTCAGAATAACCACGCCGAATCGCTTTTAAATTATCTTGGACGGTTTGTTCTCCATGTTTGCCCCAGAAACGTCGGACTACGGACTCGACACGCTCAAACATCTGTTCTTCTGTCATGTTATAATCCTGCAAGAAAGGCGCGCTCTTGAGGAAAATTCCGAGTAGAACAACACCTTGCATACGTTGCTGGAGCTCGACTTGCGTGGCTGATTCACGAGCAATTGCCACTGTGTCTAGCGCTACCACGCGAATTTGCTTTTTGCGAATAGTCTCTTTGGCTCTCGAAGGAATTGGATCCCAAACCTCTCTTGGGTCAGTTTTATTACTTTGGATAAAGATAAAGCCATGTTCCTGCAGTCCCTTTAGCGGATTCGCAGTCTGAAAAGCATTAACATCATTCAGAGGAACGAAATCTACATAATTCAGTTCGGCGTGTGCGCGGATATGCTCATTGGCAATTGTCAAATAGTATGTAGTTGGAAGACCTGCTTTTTCAGACCCATATTTTGGATAGGCTTGAACGTCAAAACCAAAGTCACCGAGTATGGTAGCAAGAATCTTGTTTGTAGTGACTGAACCGTATCCTCCAACGGAATGACCACGCATGGAAAAAGATCCCGCTGTGCGGACATCCGGGTCAACGGATCCGTTCAGTGCCAGTTCATGTTTGATCCCGATGACAAAGAAGCGTCTTGAATCTTTCTCCCGCATGTGTTCTACCATAGAGATAAAATCACCTGGGCGGATGTCGCGACTACCCAAACCTCCCGCTCCAGAATAAATTGTGGGAACACGATCTATCTGTGAATAACCGGGCGTTCCGGAGACTGCATCAGCAAATGAAGACTTAATTTCTGCCGTTAAAGGATTGGATTGTGCTAATGGGTTATCCATTCGTTCCAGAATGGAGAATGCTTTTACCTGCTTAAGTGCCTCAACGAGTTGTTGGCCAGGGAAAGGACGGAAGACATTTACATGGACGACCCCGACGGGGATTTGCATTTCCTCCCTTATATAGTCGACGGTTACCATTGCTGTTTCGGCTGCTCCGCCCATTGCGACTATCGCATATTCCGCATCATCCATTCGGTAAGGTTCAATCATACCATAGCGACGTCCTGTCAGATTGTAGAACTCATCCATGGCATTTTGCAGGAATTTGGGAACACGATCATAGTAATGACGCTGTGCAACTTTACCTTTCATATAGCTGTCTTGATTCTGCACAACACCAACCATGAGCGGGTTGTGCGTATCAAACATGTTCCGTATTTTTTCGCTGGGGTGCCCGAGGTACTGTTTCATCATATCCGGTTCTAAGTCGAGGACAGTCTCAACAGTGTGCGTGGTCAAAAAACCATCTTGTATGCAAAGGAACGGTGTTTCGGAATCTTCAGCTGCTCTTCTGGTAATTAAAGCCATATCGCCGATTTCTTGGGCGTTTTTGGAAAAAACCATTCCCCAACCGCAGTCAGCTACTGCCATTACATCATCATGTCCAGCATGCACATTCAGGGAATGGGAAGTCAAAGCACGGGCACCGATGTTAAATACCGCTGGCAAACGTTTCCCTGAAATGGTGTACAGGACTTCTTTCATCAGGACTAGCCCTTGTCCGGAAGTATAATTAGCAACTCTTCCTCCAGCTAATGCGAAACCCTCGGCAGATGAAGCAGAACTGTGTTCAGACTCCAGTTCCAGGAACTCTAATTTTTCATCCCAGAGATTCCGGTGGCCATCCGCCACGAACCTAGCATATCCTTCCCCCATCTTTGAAGATGAGGTGATTGGATATGCACACGCACCTTGTGTGGTATGTATATCCACGTATACTACCGCTTCAGCACCATCTCGAATATTTCGTAAGCCGGGATAAGGGAATTCTTTTTGGGGATCCATTTAACATTCTCCATATAAAAAAGCGATGCTAGATTCCTAGGAAATAATGGCCGGGATCCAGATTTTGATCATCCAAATTGCAGGCCGGAATAAAATACATGATTGCTACAGTAATTTTGAAGGTAATAGTACAGGGTAAGCGAACATTTGCCTTTTGGTTGTTCAAATGACAATTTTGAACTCAAACAAATAAACGCTTGATGTAATATTTCGTTATTGAAACTCTCTTAAGTATGTAAGATGAAAACTCGATTCAGAAAATGTCCTTTAATTCTCCTCACTACACGCAATCTCGCATTCAAAAACCTAATCAGGTTCTATTGAGTTCATTGGATGAAATTGGATTGAAAGGAGTTTCCGGACATCTACACCATGATTACGCATATAAGAATATCATACCAATTGCAATTTTACAAATCAATTTCAGGTTATTCTAGATTTGCAGTGGGGTCTTAAAATGCTGCAGTGTATGCCAATTCTAATCAGTGGACACTCTCTGATTTTAAGTGTTTTCTCGGATTTTTTTTAGTATGGTATCTAGTTTCTCAGTTTGTTCTTTTCGTAATCGGTTATACACTTTTTCAGATATTTGTTCCTTTTCATAAACAGTGTCGAGGTGTGATATGAGTTCGAGCCGAGCGTTTTTTGCCTGATCCAGGTCTTTGCTGTTTAGTTTCTTTAACCAATTTAGATCAGCAATATTCTGCTGAGCAAGGAATTGATTTGCGTGCGGTGGTGACACCCGGATTTTGAAATGGATTACTACTAAAAACCCGCCGAGAATTGCTGCAGCAATTGCAATAAGAATTCGCAACCACGTTTCTGTCTTTGGGTTTTGGATGGTTGATGTTGAAGGAGGTTTCCTGATTTGGAAACGAACATCAGCTAATTGGCCTGGTTGCAGGCTTGCTGCAGAACTGGATGTGTAAATATTATAAGTTTGATCGTGAATTCGTTCCTGCTGATTTTCACTTAGGAATTCAGTGCTAGGAACCAGCGGGATTCCTTCAGGTATAAATGTGTTCAACTGAACTGTCTCACAGTTGATTCTCCGTGATAGATCAAGCGTTTCACTGAGACGGATTGTGTAAGTGAAACCAAAATTTTGTGTTTCGCTAGGCTTAATTAAGCCCAGAAGTTCAAGGCTTCCAGAATTTTCTGCTAGCCTACCCACAGATTGGGGCTCCAGTTTTAGATTTAGAAACTCCTTTGGTAAAGAACATAAGATTATTGGTGAATCACCTTGGTGTTGGGTGGTAGCATCTTGATTTTGTGCCTGTATTAATTCCATCACGGTAATGAGTCCATTTCCAATATGTGTAATAACCAGAGTATGTTGCAGAATCTCTATTCTTGGCTGTTTATGGGTTGAATTGTCTGCATTGGGTTCTTCTGCAAAGCCTGTATAGTGGATTTGGCAGGTTAGTGAAGTTAGAATAATAAGAACAGAAAATGTAGGACGCCAAAAGGAAAACTGACAGGCTTTTGTCCCGTTCATTTCTATTGGTCCTCAAATCGACGACGTTCCTTATACTCTTGTATCTCATCCTCCAGCGATTTTTCACTTGGGGTTTCAATCCGATTCAAGATCTCTGCTGTTTCGTGCAGAAGTTCTTGGTGTAACATTTGATAGTCTCTCTCAGAAATTTTTCCAACTTCGTAGTCTTCATCAAGATCAACCAGTGCTGAGTAACTCTGTTCGCGCTGTAGAGCCAGTTGTTGTAAGGCAGAATCCGTTACATCAGTTTCTGGTTGCACCTGTTGAGACGACCAGAGAGGGAAAGCCAGGTAAATTAAAAGTAGAATGCCAAGGATGATAATCCATAGGAAGATAAGCGTCATGCATTTTATCCCGGAAACAAATTGGTATCTTAAACAAAAAAATGGAAATTAGGAAAAACCGCAACCCCTAATTTCCATTTAATTTAATGTGAAAACTGTCGCTTAGATTACCAAATGATGTAGATAAAACATGTTAAGGACTTGCTTTAAGAAACGTAACTGTAGCTCGTCGATTCATGTCGCGACCAGCTTTGGTGTTGGTAGGACCAACTGGTCTTGTGTGTCCATGTCCCACTGTTTCTATTGTGTTGGAAACACCCTTTTGCTTAAGATATTTTGCAACTGACGCAGCGCGTGCTTGTGAAAGGTCCCAGTTACTGCGGTAAGATCCGCTTAAAACCGGGTTCCCATCAGCATGTCCTGCTACAGAAACTGCCCTATCCCCATGTGCATTTATTTCAGCAACTATGTCATCCAAAGCCTTTTTAGCAGCCGAATTCAAGCTAGATCTGCCACTGGCAAAATGGACTTTAGTAAGACTCCGCTCCCGTGCATCCCATAGTGCGTTGAATTTGCCGATTTCCGCAGCGTTAGCCTTCACGACAGCATTGCTGTCACCGATAGCTTTCTCCAGGTCTTGGGCTGTATCCGCTGCTTTACTGTCCAAAGCGCTTACCTCTCCACGGATCTCCTCATCCGCTTCCTTACTAAGTTGTTGAGCTGTAGCTACAGCTCCTTCAGCGGCTTTCTGAACTTTCTCTCCAACTACATCAGCATGGGCTTTGGCAGCTGCAATTGTGTCGGCATCCCCTTGTTCTGAAACGGAAATAGACTCGTTTTTCGCGCGGTCAATCGCTTCTGTAAGGGTGTCTTTTTGCTGATCGACCTTGCCATCAAGACTATCCAGAGCGTTGTTTAAGTCTGCAAAGCTTTTTTCTTGCTTACCGATATACCCTTCTCCGTGCTCACGCTCACCTGTTTCCTCATCGATGATCGGGCCGTCTCTCCAGGCTAAAAAATCATTTTCCTTCAATCGTCCACATCCTGTGA
Organism: Candidatus Poribacteria bacterium; assembly: GCA_012963885.1. Classification (GTDB taxonomy): domain Bacteria; phylum Poribacteria; class WGA-4E; order WGA-4E; family UBA9662; genus UBA9662. The sequence goes on from DTUY01000369.1 coordinate 11,634, forward strand.
GCACTACACTAAGGACAAAAACGCTCAGCACAACGAATGCTGATATATTTTTCATTTGGTTTCTCCTTAACGAAAAATCATAAACTTCGTATTGGTATTTTATTTAGAGAGCTGGATTCTACTCAGCTATTTCTCGAAAACCCCCAAAATACAGAGGCCCATTGTAGCATAACATCTGATACGAATACAAGAAAAAAAACCTGATTTCTTCTAGATGTCAGGGTTGTCTTATATTCTCATACTCAGAAATGGCTTGCTTAACGGGAAGACTATGAGGGAACCACGAGATAATTTTGCGAATAACTTCATCAAGCAGGATATCAGGACAGGATGCTCCTGCTGTTAATATAATTTCAATCGTGTTCCCATCTTTCTTTTTGGGTAACCAGTTAATAGTATCCATAAGTTTCTTAGTATGGATGTCTAAGTGGCGGATTTGCTTAGAAGATACTAATTCGTTTGCATCACGAATGAAGTAGGTTGGCATATGAGCTTCACATAGCTCAACAAGATGGCTTGTGTTTGAGGAATTATACCCGCCAACGATAATGGTAAAGTCGGCTCCATCTTCAATGAGAGCGAGCGTCGCATCTTGGTTTTCCTTAGTTGCATAGCAGAGGGTGTCTTTGGTATCGATGAAGTGGTCGCGTGAATTTTCTTTGCCGTATCGACTGATTATGGCTTGGTGTAGTATGTCGGCGATGGTTTCTGTCTCGTTGGCGAGCATTGTTGTCTGGTTCACAACACCAATCCGGCTAAGATGAAATTGCGGGTTAAACCCATTTGAATAGCAATTTTCAAAGCGTTTATAGAAAAATTTCTCTGATATCTCTCCGCGGATCATTTTCGCTAGGTCCTCAGCTTCGGCAATGTTCAAGATGACGATAACATGTGCTTCCGAATTGGCATGGGAAAAGGTCGCACGTGTTTCTTCATGGTCTCGCTTGCCGTGGATTACAACTGTGTAGTCTCGTCGCCCGATTTCTTCACTTTTCTTCCAAACTTTTTCCACAAAAGGACAAGTTGTATCATACTTATGTGGACTAATATTACGTTCATTCAACGCGTTTTCAATTTCAACGGTTGTGCCAAAGGCCGGGATGATTACGATATCATCTTTATTTAATTTTTCGAAGGGGATTAACTGCTCACCGGAAGTTTTGCTGATGAATTGTACGCCACGTTTCTGCAGATCATTATTAACGTGGGGGTTGTGGATCATTTCTGATAAAAGGAATATTCGTTTATCTGGATTTTCATCAAGTGCTTGGTATGCGATCTCAATGGCGTTCTCGACTCCGAAGCAGAAGCCTAAGTGTCTGGCAATTTTGAAGCAAACTGACCCAAAGTTCAACGTTGAGGGTGATAGGTCTCGCTTGCGAGGATCCGTTATGCGACGTGCGTGTTTGATTACGGAAATAATCGGGCTGCGGAAAAAGTGCGGAACATCAAATGTTCGTGACAAGCTGAGTACTCCTAAGATAACGGATGTAGGGTTTTGGGGTGATTTTACGCGCTTAGTACTTTTCGCCCCTTCGCTCGTCGTTGGGACAATATTTTGCGGCCGTGTCGATCCGACATGCGCTTGCGAAAACCAAATTTATTTTTCCGTTTCCGGCGGCTCGGTTGGTATGTTCTCTTCACCGAGTTCACTCCTTTCAGGATTTAATGTTATTCCTTGTATGTGAAACGCATTTTATAGTATGGCATCTTATCACGTTTTGTCAAGTTTTTTGGGTTGCTGAAAATGAAATTATGATGATATAATAACAAAGAATTAACTAGTATGTTAAAAGATCGATAATAATTTGTTAAGCTTTATACTGATGTGGTTTTGATTT